>CAINSH010000117.1 GCA_903852955.1 uncultured Actinomycetes bacterium
ATGGACTCGAACCATCGACCTCTTCCTTATCAGGGAAGCGCTCTAACCAGGCTGAGCTATAGGCCCGCAATAAAGATGAATCTCGATTGCAGAAGCGCAAGGTTACCTTGAACTTCTCTAACTCCCAAAATGGGGTTATGTGCTGAACTCAGAGCCGAACCATACTAACTTTTCGGGGAAATCTCATCTTCGCTGTTCTTGGTCACCGAGACCAAAGCCACGCCTTCATCCAGGTTTACTAGGCGTACACCCATGGAATCACGCCCGGTTTGGCGTACTTCGGCCGCTGGGGTGCGCATAACGGTGCCAGCTGAGGTGATTGCTAGGACTTCGTCCTCATCTTGTAGCACCAATGCACTAACTAATGAGCCACGAGAGTTTTCGTCGATCTTGGCAGCTTTAATTCCGATTCCACCACGACCTTGTAGGCGATATTCATCGATTGGAGTTTTCTTTCCATATCCAGCATCTGTGGCTGTAAAGACAAATGAGTTAGCGGCAAGTTCTGAATTAATGCGCGCCATTGTTAATAGTGAGTCTCCAGTACGAAACTTCATGCCGATAACTCCACTTGTAGATCGGCCCATTGGACGAAGTGATTCATCATCTGCGGTAAAGCGCAAAGACATTCCTTTTGTTGAAACTAATAAAAGTTCGTCATCAGTATTAACAAGGGATGCTCCCACAACTTCATCTCCTGGTTTTAAAGAGATTGCAATCAATCCGCCAGTGCGGGGAGAATCAAATTCAACCAGTGGTGTCTTTTTCACTAAACCATTTTTAGTTGCAAGAACTAAGAACGGTGAAATTGTGTAATCCTTTAATGATAAAACTTCGGCAATTTTTTCTTCAGGTTTAAATGCCATCAAGTTAGCAACATGTTGCCCGCGTGCATCGCGGCCAGCATCTGGAAGTTCGTGAACTTTGGCGCGATATACGCGACCTTGGTTTGTAAAGAACAACAACCAATCATGAGTGGACGCGACAAAGAAATGATCAACTACATCATCTTCCTTTAGTGCCGCGCCTTTTACTCCACGTCCACCACGGCGTTGTGAACGGTATAAATCTGCCATTGTTCGTTTTGAATAACCGCCACGCGTAATTGTTACGACAACGTCTTGATCTGGAATCAAATCTTCGGCGCTGAAATCGCCTTCGCTTGCCACAATTTGTGTGCGGCGTTCATCGCCATATTTTGCAACTAGGTCAATGAGTTCGGTTTTAACAATATCGCGTTGTTTTTCAGGGCTTACAAGAATGGCGTTTAGTTCAACGATGTCAGCCATTAATCCGTCATATTCGTCATTAATCTTTTGGCGCTCAAGAGCTGCAATTCGGCGCAGCTGCATATCTAAAATCGCGTTAGCTTGAATTTCATCGACATCAAGCAGTTTCATCAAACCAGTGCGAGCTTCTTCGGGGGTTGTAGAAGCACGAATTAAAGCGATAACTGCATCAAGTGCGTCAAGGGCTTTTAGATAACCTTGCAAAATATGTGCACGTTTTTCTTTTTCTGCTAATCGGAACTTGGTTCGGCGAACAATTACTTCAATCTGGTGTTCGATGTAATAACGGATAAATTCATCAAGGCGCAATGTGCGTGGAACACCATCAACTAGGGCCAACATGTTTGCACCGAATGTGTCTTGCAACTGTGTCTGCTTATAAAGGTTATTTAGGACAACTTTTGGAATAGCGCTGGTTTGCAAAACAATGACTAATCGTTGGCCTAAACGCTCGTTACCTTCATCGCGCACATCTGCGATGCCTTTAATTTTGCCATCTTTAACAAGCTCGGCGATTTTAAGCGCTAAATTATCTGGGTTGACTTGATAGGGAAGCTCACTAATTACTAAACAGGTTCGCTTGTTGATTTCTTCAACTTGAACAACTGCGCGCATAGTGATTGATCCGCGACCAGTTCGATAGGCATCTTCAATTCCACCTCGGCCAACAATTAAACCTTTTGTTGGAAAATCCGGACCTTTGACAATTGTTAAAAATTTATTTAGAAGTTCATCCTGTTTCATCTCTGGGTTTTCGAGTGCGAAAATTACAGCTTCGCCAATTTCACGTAAGTTGTGTGGTGGAATATTTGTCGCCATTCCAACAGCAATTCCCGCACTACCGTTTACAAGTAAGTTAGGTAGACGTGAAGGTAGAACTGTCGGCTCTTGTGAACGCCCGTCGTAGTTAGGAACAAAATCGACTGTGCCTTCATCGATATCGCGCATCATCTCCATTGCAATTGGGGACAAACGTGCTTCGGTGTAACGCATAGCCGCTGCTGGATCGTTTCCGGGAGAACCAAAGTTTCCATTGCCGTCGATGAGTAAATAACGCAAAGACCAGTGCTGGGCAAGGCGAACTACAGAGTCATAGATGGCAGTGTCACCGTGTGGGTGGTAATTACCCATGACGTCACCGACGATTCGTGAAGATTTGTAATAACCCTTATCTGGTCGATATCCCGCGTCATACATTGCATAAAGAACACGTCGGTGAACAGGCTTTAAACCATCTCGAATATCTGGAAGCGCTCGACCGACAATAACTGACATTGCATAGTCAAGATATGAGCGCGCCATTTCAACTTGAAGATCAACGGTTTCAATCTTGTCAAAAGATTCGAGGTTGTTTGGGTTTAATTCATTCATTAGATATCCAAGAACCTAACATCTTTAGCGTTGCGTTGAATAAATGCGCGGCGCTTTTCTACATCTTCACCCATTAAGACTGAAAATAGATCATCGGCTGCGGCTGCATCATCTAGTGTTACGCGAATTAAAACACGGTGTTCAGGATCCATGGTTGTATCCCAAAGCTCTTTCGCTGGCATCTCGCCTAAGCCTTTAAATCGCTGGATACCATCGTCTTTAGGTAAGCGTTTTCCTGCAGCTAAACCCAGTTCAATCATTCCATCACGTTCGCGATCACTAAAAGCATATTCCACGGCTTCTTTGCCACCCCATTTAAGTTTATAAAGTGGAGGTTGTGCGAAGTAAACAAAACCATTTTCAATTAATGGGCGCATGAAGCGGAAAAGTAAAGTTAAAAGAAGTGTGCGGATATGTTGACCATCAACATCAGCATCGGCCATCAAAATAATCTTGTGGTATCGAAGTTTTTCAATATCGAAATCATCATGAACACCGGTACCAAGTGCAGTAATTAACGCTTGAACTTCGTTGTTTTGTAGAACTCGATCAATGCGAGCTTTTTCAACATTTAATATTTTTCCGCGGATAGGTAGAACTGCTTGGTTTCGTGAATCACGACCGCCTTTTGTGGAACCGCCAGCTGAATCTCCCTCAACTATATAAAGCTCACATTTTGATGGGTCGGTCCATTGGCAGTCCGCCAACTTTCCTGGCATTCCGCGGCATTCTAGTAAACCTTTACGATTACGGCTTAAATCACGGGCTTTGCGCGCAGCTACTCGAGC
>CAINSH010000118.1 GCA_903852955.1 uncultured Actinomycetes bacterium
GTGGTTTTGTATCAATGGGATGAAAAAGATCCAGTTTTAGCCACGTGGAGTAAGGCTTTCCCGGGCACTGTTCAGCCAAAGAGCAAAATCTCTGCGGCTTTGCTTGATCACATCCGCTATCCAGAAGACATGTTCCGTGTGCAGCGTGAAATTCTTTCCGCTTATCACGTACAGACTGCAGCCGCTTTCTATGGTGGGCAAGATTTCTGGCGCGTACCTCGTGACCCATCAACATTTGGTGCAAATGCAAGTGCGCAGCCTCCGTATTACTTAACGCTGCAAATGCCAGGTGAAGCTAAGCCAGAGTTCGCATTAACAACGCCATTTGTACCGCGTGGTGGACGTGAAAACCTATCTGCATTTGCAGTTGTGAATTCAGATGCAGGTCCTAACTACGGCAAGATTTCAGTTCTCCAACTACCGCGTAGTACTAACGTTGCAGGTCCTTCACAAGTTGCATCTAACTTCGAGGCAAAACCTGAAGTTGCAAACTCGCTCTCATTATTACGTCAGGGCGGATCAGATGTTGTTCTCGGAAACTTATTAACACTTCCTGTAGGTGGCGGGTTGTTGTATGTACAACCTGTTTATGTTCGAGCCACATCTAACAGTGCTGCTTATCCATTACTTCAAAAAGTACTAGTCTCTTTTGGAGATCAAATTGGATATGACGACACATTAAAGGGAGCCTTGGACCAAGTCTTTGGCGGCAACTCTGGAACAGCACCAACAACTGGAGGATCTACATCATCTGGTGGAGTGACAAACTCAACTCTTGCAAATGCACTTGCTAGTGCAAAGCAGGCGTATGCAGATGGTTTAGCTGCACTTGCTAAGGGTGATTTCGCTGCTTATGACAAAGCGCAGAAGCGATTGAAGTCAGCGCTAGATTCTGCAATAAGTGCACAAAGTAAGAAGTAGTGCACATTCAAAAAAATAATCTCTAACGATAAAGACCACATTCATGCGTGCAAATGCTTGGATTTGGTCTTTATCTATTGGTGGACATAAGATTGCATCACCGACGCGGGGTGGAGCAGCTCGGTAGCTCGCTGGGCTCATAACCCAGAGGTCGTAGGTTCAAATCCTGCCCCCGCTACTAAAGAAAAATCTCGCTTTCGGGTCAACCGGCAGCGAGATTTTTTATTTAATGCGTAACGAATTTGTGACTACAAAAAGCGAAGACAAGGCCATCGCCGCGGCCGCATACATTGGTTGCAATAGGCCAAGAGCTGCGATTGGTAGGCCGATTACGTTGTAGATCAACGCCCAACCCATATTAAGGCGAATAATCTTTAGCGTTTTCTTAGCTAGCTTTAACGCTGCAATTACGCTGCCTAGGCCGGAGTTCATCAAAGTTATATCGGCTGATGAAATTGCAGTATCGGTTCCAGTTCCCATTGCCATTGACAGATCTGCAGCGGTTAAGGCAGCGGCATCATTTATGCCGTCGCCAATCATTAATACACAGCGACCTTCTGATTTCAACCGTTCAACTATTGCTAACTTCGTTTCGGGCATTGCCGCTGATACAACATGTGCAGAATCGATTCCAACGAATGAAGCAACTGTTGTAGCCACTTCTGCGCTATCACCAGTTACAAGCCATGGAGTAATTCCCATTGCCTTTAGCGCGCTGACGGTCGCTGGTGCATCAGTCTTAAGTTCATCTCCAACTGCAAATACTGCAAGGGCTACACCATCCCATGCAAGTACGGAGACAGTTAATCCTGCGCTTTGACCTTCGGTAATTGCAGCTTTAATCTCTGGATGAAATTCGGTACAACTATGTGCAATCGCAGCTGGTGCGCCGATTAAAACAACAGGAGATTGCATGCCGATGTTTACTCGTCCTGCAGCACCTGATCCCGGAGTAACAGAAAACTCGGTTACTTCAAAGCTTTTTACGCTCATGCCGAGCGCATATCTCGAAATTGCAAGTGCGACTGGGTGTGAGTTTTGTGTTTCAATTGCGTGAGCGGTTGAAAGAATTGTTTGTTCATTAACCAGAGTTGCAAAAGAATTTCCCAAAACGGAGCCCGCGGCCGTTGAAATTGTGGCGTTTTGGACATTCATGACACCTTGGGTCAAAGTTCCAGTCTTATCGAAAACAACCGTATCGACTGTGCGGGCCACTTCGAGCACGCGTGGTTCACGCAAAACAATTCCGCGTGCAGCGCCTCTGCCAGATGCAACAAGTAGCGCTACAGGTGTAGCTAATCCCAGTGCACAAGGACATGCAATAACCAAAACAGTGATTGCTACAGATATTGATTGGGTAAGAGTTGATCCCGTGTAATACCAACCCGCAAAAGTTCCGGCGGCTATAAGGGTAACTATGGGTACGAATACTGCACTGATTCGATCTGCAAGCCGTTGAATTGGTGCCTTTGTTCCCTGTGCGCTAATTACCATAGCGGTGATGCGTGCAAGTTCGGTATCACTGCCAATTCTTGTTGCGCGAACAATAAGTCGACCATTGTGATTAACCGATGCACCAATTACTGCTGAACCTGGACGAACATCTACTGGTTTAGTTTCACCAGTTAGCATTGAATTATCAACTGCGCTTTCGCCTTTTACAACTATGCCATCTGTTGCAATGCGATCACCTGGTCGGACTTCAAACTCATCACCAATTTGTAGCTCTTCGATGGGAATAATGAGTGAAAAACCTCCACGAACGATTGTTACTTCTTTGCTACCTAGAGCTAGTAGGGATGTAAGCGCGGCACCTGCGCGAGCTTTGGCCCGAGTTTCAAGGAATCTGCCAAGGATGACAAAGAAGATAACTCCTGCCGCAACTTCAGTGTAAACATCACCTTCGCCAGTTGCATTTGCATAAATAGACCAACCGAATGCAGATAACGAACCGAGGGAAATTAAATTATCCATTGTTGGGTGCGTTAAATTACGCAGTGCTGCCCGATGAATAGGCCAAGCAACTAATAAAACCACTGGCGCACTCAGTGCAATCACTAACCAAGCAGTTGCCGAGTAAAGCGGATGCGCAATCCCAAATGAATCAAGTTGGGCAATGATCCACATGTCAATGCGATGGTGCCAACTCATAATCATTGAAATAGCTACGGCTGGAGCTGCAAAAATAAAGGCAAAGAAAAGCGCTTTGGCAGATTTCCTACTATGAAGTGTTACAGACTGTGAATCTTGCAATAGTGATGCCTTATATCCAGCTTTTTCAACGGTTTTAATTAAATCTTTAACGCTAACATCGGCTGGAGCCAAAATATGTGCAGTCTCTGTTGCAAAATTAATGGATGCCCGAACTCCCGAAACTCCATTGAGCGCTTTTTCAACTGAAATAACGCATGAAGAACAAGTCATCCCTTCGATGGCAAGGGTGGTGGGCTCCAAGATTAAATCCGCGGCCATATCTATCCCCTTTCCAAAAAATTTATCGTGGGTTTATTCGTTTAAAGCTTTAATAAGTTTTTCGTGTACGGCTTTGTTGGTTGAAACTCCACTGCCACCAAAAGGACCGGCATCACCAGCAGTATTTGTAAACACTCCGCCAGCCTCGCGCACAATGATGTCAAGTGCAGCCATGTCCCACAGAGCAAGAGTTGGTTCGATTGCAATATCTACTGCGCCTTCAGCAACCAGCATATGTGACCAAAAATCACCCATGCCACGAGTGCGCCAAGCGGTTTTTAAAATGGAATTAAAGGCATCAAGACGTGAGTCAAAGCCAGCAAAGTCTGAGTAAGCAACCGATGCATCATTGATTGCACTCACTTGCGAAACTGAGATCTTTCGAACTTGTCCATTGAAATTTACAAATGCGCCTTCGCAACAAGATGCATGCCAGCGGCGCGCAAGTGCGGGTGAACTTGCAATACCAACAACAACTTCCTGTGTCCCATCGTCAGCAACTTCTACTAGAGCAATCAAAGTTGCCCATGTTGGGACTCCACGCATAAAGTTTTTTGTTCCATCGATTGGGTCAATGACCCAATAGCGCTTTGCACCGGTGATATCACTGCCAAACTCTTCACCAAGTAATCCATCATTTGGCCGGTGAGTAGCGAGTGCCTGTCGAATCGCGGTTTCAACTGCGCGATCTGCATCAGTTACTGGTGTGTTATCTGGTTTTGTTGTAATTACTAAATCTAATGATTGATATCGGTCTAAGGAGATTGAATCAGCGATATCTGCAAGCAAGTGCGCAAGAGCTAAATCCTCGGCATATTTGCTTTCGCTCATTTCAATTACCCAAACTTTCTCGCTCGCTTAATTAATTACGCTGTGGGAATCCTAATCCTCTGGTGTAGAAACTGCTTGCTCTTTGACTGATAACAATGAACGCAAACTACTTAACCTGGCTATTCTTTCTGGGTTTGGAATGCCGTTTGGCGCTGCCCACGCATCAAGTTTGCATGAACTTTCCGCGTGTGAGCAATTCGACAAACAAGTGGCCGCAACTAGAGATAGATCTGTGAATGCATCTACGATTCTGTTGACATCGATATGCGACAAACCAAAGGCACGAATTCCCGGGGTATCGATAATCCAACCATCACTGGTATTTAGAGGCAGAGCGATTGCACTTGAAGATGTATGTCGACCTCGACCAGTTGCAGCATTTACATCTCCGGTTAAGCGATCTGCCGCTGGTACTAAAGCATTAATTAACGTTGACTTACCAACACCTGAATGGCCGACAAGTACCGAAATCTTTCCAGACAACATGTGATGAAGCGCAGCTAAATCCTTTTCACGCGAATCACTTTTAATTGCAGTATGCAGAATTTCAACATCCAATTTTTCGTATTCAGCAAGAAATTCAGGAACAGTTCCCAAGTCGGTTTTAGTCACAACTAATTTCGGAGTAATTCCTTCAGTAAATGCCGAAACCAAGAATCTATCAATTAAGCCACGTCGAGGCTCAGGATTAAAAGCTGCGACAACAATTACTAGTTGATCGATATTAGCAACGATTGTGCGTTCCACTTGTGCCGAATCATCTACAGTTCGACTCAAAGAGTTACGACGTTCATTAACCGAGACTATTCGTGCCAATGTTCCTTCATTACCGGTCACATCACCAACAATTGAAACGATGTCACCCACAACAACTGATTTAGGCCCTAACTCTCGGGCACGCATCGCTGTAATAATCACGCCGTCATCAGTAATGCAAGTCTGACGACCACGGTCGACGGTAGTTACCAGCGCAGAAATTGCAGTTGAATGCGTTGGGCGATCTTTGCTGCGTGGACGGGTACTGCGCGATGGTCTTACGCGAGCATCCGATTCATCATATTCGCGTGGACTCATAACCAAAACCTAAACAAGAAGCGAACTCCAAAGTCCAGGAAAATCAGGAAGCGTCTTGCGAGTTGTTGCGATGTTTTCAACTTCAATATCAGGAACAACTAATCCAATAACCGCACCTGCAGTAGCTAGGCGGTGATCCTCATATGTATGGAAAACCCCTCCATGCAAAGGTGCTGGCGTAATGTGCAAAGCACTTTCTTCTTCAACCACATTTCCACCTAAAGCATTTATTTCGCGAGTTAATGCAGCTAGTCGATCGGTTTCATGAAGGCGTAAGTGAGCAATTCCGCGTAAATGTGATGGCGAATCAGCTAGCGCTGCAAGTGCTGCAATAGATGGAGTTAGTTCGCCAACATCATGAAGGTCGATATCGATTCCATGAATTGCGCCCGTTCCAGTAAGTGTTAACCCTGCTTGGCTCATTGAGATCTTTGCACCCATTTGGGTAAGAATTGTTCGCAATTGATCACCAGGCTGTGTTGTTTTGATTGGCCAATCAGCAACTGTGACACTTCCGCCGCAAACCATTGCTAGGGATAAAAATGGTGCTGCGTTGGATAAATCAGGTTCGATGACAAAATCTTTTCCATGCAGTGCCCCGGGCTTAACGCTCCATGATTGTTGTGCCGAATCAACGTTTATCTGCGCCCCAAAATCGCGCAACATTTCAACAGTCATTTCAATATGTGGCATGGATGGCAAAGCGCCACCTTTGTGTGTTGCGACAAGACCTTTATCAAAACTAGGTGCAACCAATAAAAGTGCGGATAAGAATTGACTTGATGCACTTGCATCAATGGTAAGTGCGCCACCAGGAATATTGCCAGTGCCATGTAGTTTCATCGGCAAGCTGTAGCGGCCATCATGATTAATTGAAATTCCAAGTTCCTCAAGAGCCTTAATGACCGGGCCTAAAGGGCGTTCATATGAACGTGGATCACCATCAAATGCGACTTCACCATTTGCAAGAGCTGCAAGTGGTGGCAAGAAACGCATAACTGTTCCGGCGTTGCCAACATCTACTTTAACGCCACCATGCATTTTTGTTGGCGTAATAATCCACTGAATCTCTTCTTGGTCATTAACTAACTCTGATTTTTCAACAATACCAATACCTAAAGCGCGTAAGCCCGCCACCATGAGTTCGCTATCGCGCGAAATGAGTGGACGTCGAAGAATGGATGGAGAATCGGCTTGAGACGCCAAAATGAGTGCACGATTTGTTACTGATTTCGAACCAGGGATAACAACGGATACATCTACTGGCTTATTGCCGCGAAAAAGCGCGGGCCAGTGTGCGTTGTTATTCATCATCGCCTAAGTCTACCGTGACCTGCATTGGCCTTGATTCGGCCTTATCCTTAACTCATGTGTGGTCGCTATGCGCAAACTGCAGATATGCGCGAATTAATGGAGCAGTTTGAAGTAACAGGTAACTCCCCTGCTTCATCAATTCCGGTTAATTGGAATATTGCACCCACAAATCCCATCTATATCGTTCGCACATCTGCACAATCTGATGGACATGCAGATAAAGATTTGGCCATTGTTTCGTGGGGCTTAATTGCGCCTTGGCTTAACAATATTCAGGAAGCCAAAATTTCACAGTCCCGAGCAATAAATGCGCGAAGTGAAACCGTGCATGAAAAACCAACTTTTAGAGATGCATTTAAATCTAGGCGTTGCTTAATCCCCGCAGAGGGTTATTACGAATGGGCAACTGCATTTGGAAAATATAAACCTAAACAAGCTTTTTACATTTCAGCAAGAGACGGTAAGCAACTTCCCATCGCAGGAATTTGGAGTTCTTGGCGCACGCCAGATGGTGATGCCATTGAGACTGCGTCCATCATTACCCAAGAGGCGCACGGTGAATTAGCAACTATTCACAACCGCATGCCTGTCTTTATGCCCCATGATCGCTGGGACGCTTGGCTTGATCCTTCCAATAAAGAAGTTGAAGCTTTGCGTAACCTGATGGTTGTTCCATCGCCGGAATCCATAGTCATTGCCCGCCCGGTCTCATCTGCGGTGAACACTGTTGCCAATAACGGCGCTGAGTTAATTGCACCGATTGATTTAGGTGAGCCAGAGACCCTGTTTTAACGATAATCTTTCACTCCAGATGACATCGACAGACTTAGTTAAAGAGAGCTCGGCAGACCGCGCGGTCCGCTTCGAGCGAGATGCCCTTGCCTTCACAAACCAGTTATATGCCGCAGCGCTTCGCTATACAAAAAATCCTGAAGATGCCAAAGACTTAGTTCAAGATACTTATTTGAAAGCTTTTGCTTCATTTCATCAATTTGAAGCTGGAACAAATTTAAAAGCTTGGTTATATCGAGTTTTAACAACAACATTTATTAATACTTATCGCAAAGATCAGCGTCGTCCGCAACTTTCTGCCGGTGAGATTGAGGATTGGCAATTAGCCGATGCTGCATCACACACTAGTGATCAAGGAAAATCTGCCGAAGTTGAAGCACTAGAAAATCTGCCTGACAGCGATATTAAAAGGGCGCTTCAAGAAATTCCTGAAGAGTTTAGAATTGCCGTTTATTTAGCCGATGTTGAGGGTTTTTCCTACAAAGAGATTGCCGAAATTGTGGGTGTTCCTGCTGGAACCGTTATGTCGCGCCTGCATCGGGGAAGAAAACAGCTGCGTGAGCGGTTAACTGAATATGCGAAGGAACTTGGATATAGCGTTAAATCCAAAGCTTCCTCAGCCAACTCCGAAACAGAAGGAGATGGCAAATGAGCTTCGAATTTGTAGTTCCATGTAACGAGATATTGAACTCCTTTGTTCTTTTAATCGAAGGAAATATTCAGGATCGGCAGTTGCAAACAATTGAAATTCACGTCGCGCAGTGCACAGCTTGTGAAGCAGAACTTGCCCACGAGCGACACATGCGTTCATTAATGCAAGAAGCCTTGCGCCGGACATGCAACGAAGAAGCCCCTCAGGACCTACACGATGCAATCTTTAATCAGATTCACGGACAGATGGCGGGTGCTTTTACTGAAGTTGTTACGCAATTTAGTATGACTGAGATTTCAATCGAGATCGACGAGTTCGGACAGATTGAACACCGTGAAGTTACTATTGAACACACCGAAGAAATTCGTTACCTCAATGAAGGCGATAATCCCACTA
>CAINSH010000119.1 GCA_903852955.1 uncultured Actinomycetes bacterium
GATGCAGATTTTCTCGCCCTTCCATTAGCTGCAGTTAGCGATGCAGCAATAAGTACTGCCAAAGATGCCGGTGCCTCGCATGTCGATGTACGCATCGAACGCACTCGTAATGGCTTGTTATCACTTCGTGATGCACGTCCTGAAACTCAAAGCGATGAAACAAACGCTGGCCTTGGTGTTCGTGTGATCGTCAACGGTGCATGGGGTTTTGCTTCATCACCTGAAATTTCAGTTGATGTTGCGAAAAAACTTGCACACACCGCCGTTGCGATGGCAAAAACATCTAAGCCGCTCTCTACTGAGTTAGTTTCACTTGTAACCGAACCTGTTTACGCAAATCAAACCTGGGTTTCAGATTACGAAATTGATCCCTTTACAGTTTCAGACTCAGATAAAAAAGATCGTTTAGCCGATTTGAGCAACCGTCTACTTGCTAGCGCTTCGGTTAATCACACGTCTGCGCACACGATGTATGTGAAGGAACAAAAACATTACGCCGATTCTTATGGCACTAGCACCACCCAACAACGTGTTCGAATCCAAACCCAGATAGAAGCGATTTCAATCGGTGAGCATGGTTTTGAATCCATGCGCACATTGGCACAACCTGCCGGTTTTGGTTGGGAATGGATGGGAAATTCACATTGGAATTGGGATGCAGAAATTGCAGAACTTCCAACTTTGCTCGCAGAAAAAGTAGCTGCGCCATCGGTTGAACCTGGTCGTTACGATGTTTTGATTCATCCATCAAATTTGTGGCTAACTATCCACGAGTCGATTGGACATGCAACCGAGCTTGACCGTGCAATCGGTTACGAAGCCAACTATGCCGGAACATCTTTTGCTACGCCAGATAAGTTAAATACTTTGAAATACGGTTCACCGTTAATGAACGTCACTGGTGATCGAAATACTTCTCATGGGTTAAGCACTGTGGGCTTTGATGATGAAGGCGTCGCTGCCCAGCGCTGGGACATCATTAAAGATGGTATTTTGGTTGGCTATCAATTAGATCGCCGAATCGCGGCTCGTGTTAATCGCGATCGAAGCAATGGTTGCGCCTTTGCCGACTCCCCCGCCCACGTACCAATTCAACGTATGCCAAATGTTTCCCTACAAGCAAATCCGACCGGTCCTACCTATGATGAAATGGTTGCGTCGATGGAAGATGGAATCATCATCAAAGGCGATAAGTCTTGGTCAATTGATATGCAGCGATATAACTTCCAATTTACTGGACAGCAATTTCATCGCGTCAAGAATGGAAAGATTGTTGGCCAGTTAAAAGATGTTGCATACCAAGCAACAACCACAGATTTCTGGGGTTCAATGAAAACTGTAGGTGGTCCATCTACCTATGTACTAGGTGGTGCATTTAACTGCGGTAAAGCACAACCTGGTCAGATTGCGGCAGTAAGTCATGGTTGCCCAGCGGCAATCTTTGACAAAGTAAATATTCTAAACACTGTTGCGGAGGCTGGAAAATGATTTCTGCTCAAGACTTAATTGAAAAAATCACTTCTGCTGCGACATGTGATGATTGCATCGTTGTCGTACGTGATAAGACTCAAGCAAATTTGCGTTGGGCAGGAAGCACGCTAACAACTAATGGTGTTATTCAAGAGCGAAGTGTCACGGTAGTTGCATTTGTGGCCGTAGATGGTGGCATGGCTTCAGGTGGCGTAACACGTACAGATGTTTCACTTGCCGATGTTCCTAAGCTTCTTGAAGAAGCAGTGGCTGCAGCAAAAGCTGCCGGCCCTGCCGATGATTACGCACCACTTGCTACAAATGTTTCTATCGGTAACTGGGCGGCAGAACATGTGCCAACAGGACCAGAAGTATTTTCTTCTTTTGCTCCAGCATTAGGTGATATGTTTTCAAGATCAGTTGCCGACAAAATTGAACTCTTTGGATATTCAGAGCACACAAGTGAAACCACGTGGGTTGGCTCAAAGGGCGGTCTGCGCTTACGTAAAGATTCACCGGTTGGACGCGTTGAAATGACTGGAAAATCTCATGAGCGCTCACGATCTACCTGGGCAGGCGTCGAAACCCGCGATTTCAAAGATGTATCTGTAGCCGATTTAGATTCACAGATCCGTCAACGTTTAACTTGGCAAGGCACCAAAGTTGATTTGCCTGCAGGTCGCTACGACACAATCTTGCCATCTGGTTCTGTTGCCGATCTGTTCACTTACATGATGTGGGTTTCAACTGCCCGCGATGCACATGAAGGCCAATCTGTTTTTTCTAAAAAAGGTGGCGGAACGCGCATTGGTGAAAAGCTCTCAAATGTATCGCTGCAATTTTTCACTGACCCAGAGTTTAAAGCGCTTCCCGCTTCAGACTTTGTGGCAACTGCAGTTAGTTCGCCATTTTCTTCAGTTTTTGACAATGGTCAACCAATCAAGCGGGTTGATTGGCTCAAAGATGGCGTCTTGCAATCTTTGATTCAGACTCGCGCATCGGCCAAATTAACCAATCTCGATTTCACTCCCATTGGTGAAAACTTAATTATGAGTGTTGATGGCGCAACTGGATCTCTCGAAGACTTAGTTAAGAAAGTAGACAACGGTCTACTTCTTACAACTTTCTGGTACATCCGTATGGTTGATCCAAACTCACTACTACTGACTGGTCTAACTCGCGACGGTGTTTATCACGTTAAGGGTGGCGAAGTTGTAGGTGCAACTAATAATTTCCGTTGGAACGATTCACCGGTATCTGCACTTAATCGAATCGCACATGCAGGTGCATCCGTATGGACTCAGCCACGTGAATGGGCTGGCGATATGTCTAATATGTCGGTGCCGCCACTGGTCATTAAAGATTTCAATATGTCTACTGTGAGCCCAGGAAACTAATCTTTCTCGCTCCAAGCTGCATTAATTGTTTCGACGAAATGCTCTAACGGCTGTGCACCTGAAATTCCATATTTCATATCGACGACGAAAAATGGAACTCCGGTAGCACCAAGTTGGGCAGCTAACTCTCTATCTGCAAACACTTCGCTTGCGAACTGATCTGATTCCAGGATATTCATAACATCTATAGCATCTAATCCGATGCTTTGAGCAATTGCGCATAGATCTTGATGTGAGAAAACTGGTTGGGAGTTCTCAAAATAGCCTGAATACATGGCGGTTAATAGCTCATCTTGCTTGCCTACGGTTTCTGACCACAACAAAATCCGATGAGCATCGAATGTATTTCCAGATAACGTCTCATCCAAGTTGTAGCAAAGCCCCTCCCCATCGGCTACTGCACAAACATTTGCCTGCATCGCCTTTACTTCATCTTGAGATACCCGATACTTGCTGGCGAGTAGTTCTTTCGTAGGCATGGTTCCAGCGGCATCTGGTTGTAGTTCAAATGCGCGATGTCGAATCGTGATTTGATCTTTAAATTCAAAACCGCTTAAGGCTTTTTCTAAACGCTTCTTACCTATGAAACACCAAGGGCAGACAACATCAGACCAGACATCAATAATCATGAATGAAGTTTACTGTTTGCCTTGATTGCATCATGAACATACTGAGCTAATCCAGACCTTTGGTTTTCATAAAAAGCAGTAAAACGGGGATCTGCAAGATACATGTCAGCTAATCCGTTTTGGATTTCATAACTGCAGGTATAGAACCATTTAGTTATAGCTATGCGGTGAGCTTCGGCTGCCGCCATTGCATTTTCTGAATCTGGAGCAAGCCCAGATTCTTTGGCGGTAATGAATTGATCAACGGCAAGTTGCGCATCGGCAGCAGCAGCAGCAAAATCTGCTTTTGTATAGTCTTTTGTTTTATTTGCCGACTCTTTAAAAGCCTCGGTGTCGCCCCACCTTGACTGTGCTTCTGCCTGGTGCTCCTGCATGGTTAAATCCTAACTAGGAAAATTGCTTTTCTTGTACGGTTTTCCGTTTTGGTCATATGTAATCCAGAGCCCCGATTGCTGCCCATTTTTAAATGAGCCTGACCTTAATTTTGTGCCATCTTTTCTAAACCATTCCCAATAACCGTGCATCTTTGCTTGCTTCATTTTGCCTTTGGCTTTAAGGATCCCATTGCCATAAAACTCCATGTACTCACCCATCCGGTTTGGATAAGAAGCATTGATGTGGGCGATTTTTACCTTGATGAGCTTCTTCAAAAGTGGTTTCGGAAAAGGTTTATCGAGTGCAAAATGGATTGAGCCTTTAGTCTGAACGTACTTTGCTAACTCTTTTTCCAGATACTGATTAATTAAACCGCCATATGGAAAGACTGAGTTATGGGCCTTATATCCATCAAAGCCAAGAACTGGAACGCCTTCAACTTCAAAGGTGGGAATTCCGTACTTAATTACTTCTTGCGCGGTAGGTAGTTCGACCAAGATATCTGTGCGTAATTGAGCCAAGATCTCTCTTTGTTTCTTATCAAACTTCTTCAAGTGCGCTGTAACTTGTGCCTTGCTCATGGATTAATAATGCCTGCTGACAACATGATTAACAACACTGAACCCAAAGCGATTCGATAAATAATAAAAGGTCTAAAGCTTTTAGTGCTCACGAACTTAAGTAACCAAGCAATAACGGCATAACCCACAACAAAGGCAACTGCCGTTGCTATAAATGTTTGTTGCAATGTATAGACATTGGGCACAGCATTTGTTCCAAAAGCATCCTTTAGCTGATAAAGACCACTGCCAAATACGGCCGGTATCGCCAAGAGAAAGGAATAACGCAATGCAGCTTCGCGGGTGTAGCCAAGATATCTTCCCATTGCAATCGTTGCACCAGAACGCGAAACTCCTGGAATTAATGCTAATGCTTGGGCTAATCCGTAAAGTACGCCGTGCTCTTGATTGAGTTGCTCAAGTGTTCGTTCTTTCTTTCCGTAATGATCTGCAACTCCCAAAATAATGCCAAAAATTATCAACGTACATGCGATTAGCCACAAAGATCTAAAATTATTTGTGATGATGTCTTTGCCAAGATATCCCAAAATTACAATCGGAATACTGCCGACAATAATCATCCAGCCCATGCGGACTAAGGATTCCTCTTCTGTATAAAGATCTTTGCGCAAGATTGCCCGTGAAAACCAGGAAGTAAAGATTTTTTTAATGTCATTTCGAAAGAAAATAAGGACTGCAAGTTCAGTTCCTATTTGAGTAATTGCAGTAAATCTCGCCCCAGGATCTTGGGCATTGCCCAAAAATTCACCCGCGATACGAATATGCGCACTTGATGAGATGGGTAGAAATTCAGTAAGGCCTTGCAGCAAACCTAAGAAAATAACTTCAAACAAAAGATTCACCTTTTCAGCCGATTAACAATGCCTAATTCTAACGGTGTTGCTTTTATTATCCAGTTACAGGCTTATCTTTTCAGGCTTTCCTGCAAAGAACCCCACGATACCTAGCGCTACCCCCAGCAAAACTGGAATAACTAGCGCCGCACTCCAACTGAGCGTGGCATCAAATATTGCACCAACTATTCCTGGTGCAAATGCAGCCATCAAATATCCGATTGATTGCGCCATGATTGAAAGTGACCTGGTCTCAGATGCTTCAACGCTGCGCGTTACTGTGAGTAAAAGTGAAAGAGGAAAAGTAATTGATAGCCCGATGTTTGAAATAAGTAACCACACAACTAAACGCGGACCAGAGTCAAAAATAACTGCAGCAAAGCTAAGTGAAATCATTAGCCCCATCAGTACCAAGAAACCCTGGATGTTTTTGAGCTTAGATGCATAATGAGGAGCGGCGATACCAATTGCGGATCCCATAAACCCAGTGATCGAAACTGCTAACCCTGCATGGCTAAGTGTAAAACCTTTCGAAACTAGAATCGTAGGCAACCAGGTGGCTGTGCCGTAAAAAAGCATGGACTGCAATCCAAAAAATATTGCGATTGACCAGGCTCCTGGTCGTTTCAGAAGCACTGAATGAAACTTCGAATTAACTTCCATATGATTTGAATCAGGTGAACGTGCAATTCGAAGCATCCACCAAATCGATGAGATGAAACCGATAACTAACCAAGGCACCATGGATAAACGCCAACCCCAAGAAGTTGCCTCGGCGAGTGGGACTGCAACCGCTACAGATATTGCGGCGAAAGTACCCATAATGGTTATGTAAATACCAGTGATTAACCCGGAATGATCGGGAACATTCTCTTTTACCCACACTGGAAGTGAAAAGTTAAGAACTGCAATCGCGATTCCTACGGTTACCGAAGAAACAAAAAGAATTGGGACGTTGCCAACTGTGCGCAAGAAAATCGCTCCAGTTAATACTGCCAAAGTCCAAGCAATGACCTTATTGGTCCCCCCAATTTTCCCAACAAATGGCATGAGAAAAGCGCTGCCCGCAAAGCATAAAACTGACAGTGAAGTTAAGAAAGAAAGTTGAAATGAACTCAAGCTGTACTGCGTTTTAAGAATTGGATACAGAGGGCTCATGATTGTTAGACCTGCGCGCATGTTTATGGCCGTGATAAAAATGGGTAGCCCTCGCGTGATGGCTTCTCGATTGCTTAGAACTTGCTGAGGCATTGTTGAAGAATAACCCAACTTCACCTATCTTCCGTCTCACATTGATAATGGCCTTTTTGGTAACCTATGGCTATCGACGAAGGAGAGAAAATGAAGAAAACAATTTTTGCCATCATGATCACTTTACTTTTGACTAGTTGTTCAACGAATAAGGCAGAGGTCAATAATGAGCAATCTGTGAAGTTTTCAGCACCCTCCACGTGCGAACAAACTAAGGTAGTTGCAGCTTTTGACGCTCAAGTGAAGGGGTCAAAATATGTCCCTACAGATTGGCAACCATCAGAAGGCACCGACCTATTTGATGCAATTAATAACGGTGGCATTGCTTGCTCTTACGGAATTCAAGTGGCAGAAGTTGGTGGAACCATTTTGTGGGCAAACAACTCAAACGGCTTATGGGATAAAAAAGAAAAACAGTGGTTGGCAGATGGCCAGCAATTAGTGGATTTACCTGGACTAGATGAAGACAAAGCTCTTATGTTAAAAGAAGGTTCTACCGCCGCCGATGAAATGCATGTTTGGGGCGTTAATGTGCTCTACGAAGGTGTTTGGATTCAATTAAATGCATCATTTTTACAAAATATTGATGAGGCAATGCCAATCATTAAATCAGCAATCGATTCTTTAGTTACTAGTTGAGTGCAGCTGCAAAAGCCTTGCAAATTGCGGCTTTTGCAGGGGTCCTGTATTTAGTTGAAATTTCAACTAAATTACTATAGGCTCCCCAAGTGTCACAGTCAGTGACCTTTATTCAATTACTATCAAAGGAAAATTCATGTCAGTTCTTGCAACTCTGTCAGCAGGCACATACACAATCGATGCTTCACACAGCCGTGTTGGTTTCAGCGCACGCCACGCAATGGTTACAAAAGTCCGTGGTTCATTTAACGATTACACAGGTTCAGCAGTAGTTGCCGATGGCGCTGCAACAATTTCAATTGAAATCAACGCTGGATCAGTAGACACACGTAGCGCAGATCGTGATGGCCACCTACAGTCTCCTGACTTCTTTGATGTTGCAAACTTTCCAAAGATTACTTTCGCTTCAACTTCAGTTAAAGACTTAGGGTCAGAAAAGCTTTCAGTAGAAGGTAATCTGACAATCAAAGATGTCACTAAGCCAATCACAATTGAGTTCGAATACTCAGGAACAGCGACAGACCCTTTTGGTAATTCTCGTTATGGCTTCGAAGGCGCAGCTGAAATCAACCGTAAGGATTTCGGTCTAGTTTGGAATGCAGCTCTAGAAACAGGCGGAATCCTTGTTTCTGAAAACATCAAACTTGAATTTGAAATCTCAACAATCGCAGCTAAGTAAGAACTTTACAAAAAAGCCCCGAGTTCGCACTCGGGGCTTTTTTATTTAGAATTCAGAGTAGTTCGGAAAGAAGGGTTTCGACTCTAGCTTTAATCTCATCTCTAACGCCACGCACAAAATCAATATCCTGCCCAGCAGGATCCTCAAGTACCCAATCTTCATATCGCTTACCTGGATAAAACGGGCAGGCATCACCACAACCCATTGTGATTACAGCATCTGATTCGATAACCGCTTCAGGAGTTAATACTTTCGGTTGCTCATGTGCAATATCGATTCCGACTTCAGCCATCGCGGCGACTGCAATTGGATTAATGGAATCCTTAGGCGCAGATCCTGCAGATAGGACTTCGATTCGATCTCCACCGAGCTGGCGCATAAAACCAGCTGCCATTTGAGAACGACCAGCGTTGTGCACGCAAACAAACAGTACGGTTGGCTTTTTAGACATGTCTTATGTCTAACCCAATAGTGGGCGAAGTTCAACCTTTCGGTTGCAAGCCATTGAAGCTTTTGCGGCAAGTTCATGCGCTGTTTGTTCATCGTTCACTTCAATAATCCAGAAGCCACTGAAGAACTCATCCGATTTAATAAAGGGACCCTCTGAAACTTGATTTGACCCTGCACGATTATCAAATACAGAAGCCAAAGTTGGCGAATCAAGTCCACAAGCAAATAGGCGTTGGCCGTTAGCCACCATTTGATCATTGATGGCATCAATGGC
>CAINSH010000120.1 GCA_903852955.1 uncultured Actinomycetes bacterium
CTGATAAAGCTAGTGATCGTTGAATCACCAGCTAAGGCCAGAAAGATTGGCGGCTACCTCGGCGATGATTACGTCGTCGAGGCTAGCGTCGGCCATATTCGAGATCTTCCGCAGCGTGCAGCCGATATTCCTAAGGAGTATAAAAAGATTGCCTGGGCTAAAGAAGGCATCGATATTGAAAACGACTTTGCCCCGCTATATGTAATTAACCCTGATAAAAAGGCCAAAGTGGCTGAGTTAAAAGAGTTAATGAAAAACGCCGAAGAGTTAATTCTGGCAACAGATGAAGACCGCGAAGGTGAAGCAATTGCTTGGCACTTAGTTGAAACCTTGCAGCCCAAAGTTCCCATTAAGCGCATGGTTTTTAATGAAATTACAAAAGAGGCTATCCAAGAAGCAATTAACAACACTCGCGATTTGGATTACCACTTAATCGATGCACAAGAAACAAGACGTGTTTTAGATCGACTCTTCGGTTACCGCTTATCTCCAGTTTTATGGAAAAAAGTTATGCCACGCATTTCTGCTGGACGCGTGCAATCAGTTGCAACTCGTTTAATTGTTGAAAAAGAACGCGAACGCATGGCCTTTATTTCATCTGCGTGGTGGGACCTGGCTGCAGTTACTGCCCTTGGCTTTAGTGCCAGATTGCTTGAAGTTGATGGAAAGAAAGTTGCAGCAACTTCAGATTTTGGCGCAGATGGTGCGGTAAAAGAAAAATCATTAGCAAATATTTTGTTGCTCGATGAGGCCGGCGCTAAAGGTTTAGTTAATTCACTTCAATCTTCTTCGTTAACCGTTAAGTCAATGGAGGAAAGTCCGCGTACCGAGCGTCCTAAACCGCCATTTACAACATCAACGATGCAGCAAGATGCTGGTAGCCGACTTGGTTGGGGCGCACAAATCACAATGCGTATTGCCCAACGTTTGTACGAAAACGGTTACATCACTTACATGCGTACTGACAGCGTCAATCTTTCACAACAAGCAATCGATGCTGCGCGCAAAGCTGCAAAAGCTCTGTACGGCGCAGACCATGTTGCCGATTCACCACGCACATACCTTGGTAAAACTAAGAACGCCCAAGAAGCTCACGAAGCTATTCGTCCTGCAGGTGAAACATTTAAGACTCCTGGCGAACTAGCACCAGAACTTTCACGCGATGAATTTGCTTTGTATGACTTAATTTGGAAGCGCACTGTTGCATCTCAAATGGCAGATGCCAAGAAAATGCAGATGCGCGTTGATTTTGATGCTCAAACAAATGATGGCAAAGCCACAATATTTCGCGCCAATGGATCTGTAATCACTTTCCCTGGTTTTTTAGCTGCCTATGACGACATTGTTAGTGATGAAAATAAAGATGAAGAAAGCAGCGATAAACGCTTACCTGCAATGGCCCTTGGCCAAACGGTAAAAGTTGATGAATACACCTGCGAAGGCCACGAAACTAAACCCCCAGCCCGTTACACCGAACCAACTCTTGTGAAAAAACTTGAAGAACTTGGCATTGGTCGACCATCAACGTTTGCGTCAATTATTCAAACTATTCAAGATCGCGGATATGTTTACAAGCGCGGTCGCGCACTAGTACCAACCTTCCTTGCATTTTCAGTGACGGGTTTGCTTGAAACTCACTTCACTAAGTTAGTTGATTACGAATTCACTGCCAGCATGGAAGAAGATTTAGACAAAATCGCATCAGGTGAAGCTGGCCGCGTTGATTGGTTACGTGATTTCTTCTACGGTGTAGATGGTCAGCCTGGACTTAATGAACTTTCAGCAGATCTTGGTGTGATTGATGCACGCGCAACTAACACAATGAATCTGTCACCAGAAATTGAAATCCGTGTAGGACGTTACGGTGCTTACCTACAACAAAACTTGCCTGGCGAAGAACGTAAACTCGCAAACATCCCAGAGGAGTTAGCACCCGACGAACTGACGCTTGCAAAAGCAATTGAGTTATTAGAAGCGCCATCAGGTGAACGCGAACTTGGAATTGATCCATCAACAAACTTGCCAATCATTGCAAAATCCGGTCGCTTCGGTCCTTACATCACTGAGGTTTTTCCAGTTGTCGAACCCGAACTCACTGCATCGGGTAAAAAGAAAAAGAAAAAAGCTGATGCACCTAAACCAAAAACTGCCAGCCTTCTTTCAACAATGACGTTAGACACTGTCACGTATGAAGACGCACTCAAGCTTTTATCTTTGCCACGCACGCTTGGCACTAATGCTGCAGGTGATGACATAACGGTACAAAATGGTCGTTATGGTCCATACCTAAAAGCAGGTGTTGATAGCCGCACGCTTACATCTGAAGAACAACTCTTCACAATGACTTTAGATGAAGCGCTAGAAATTTATTCAAAGCCAAAAGAGCGTCGTCGTGGTGTTGCTAAACCTCCATTAAAGGAACTTGGCCTAGATCCAACAACACAAAAACCATTGATTATTAAAGATGGACGTTTTGGAATGTATGTAACCGATGGCGAAACAAATGCAACGCTTCGACGCGGTGACACTATTGAAGCAATGACAATTGAACGCGGACTTGAACTTCTGGCAGGCCGTCGTGCTTGGGAAGCCGAGAACGGTCCATCGCCTAAGAAATCTCGCAAAAAGGCGACAGCAAAAGCTAAGCCAGGAGATGTTGCGCCAACGCTTACTAAGAACGTTGTTAAAAAAGCTGGTGCTAAAAAGGCTGCAAAGAAAGCCGCATCTGGCAAAGCCAAGAAGGCTTAATCGCCCTTATTAGGCTCATTTACGCTGCCCGATAGACTCACGCCATGGCTAGATCGCTCCCGACACCTGCTGCACCTGCGCAGGATCAAACTCGCGGCGTCTTAGCAATACGACCATTTCGAAAACTGTGGAACTCCATGGTTTTCTCATCCCTCGGGGACTGGCTTGGGCTCCTTGCAACAACTGCAATGGCGCAACAACTTTCCGGTGGAGATTATGCAAAAGCTAACTACGCGATTGCCGGAGTATTTATCTCCAGATTACTACCAGCAGTTTTCTTAGGTCCAATCGCTGGAGTCATCGCCGATAAATTAGATCGTCGAAAGCTAATGGTTATCTGCGACATTTTAAGAACGGCGCTTTATGTTTCAATTCCAATTTTTCATAACTACTTCTGGTTATATACCGCAACTATTTTGGTGGAATGCGTAACTCTATTCTGGTCGCCAGCAAAAGAGGCTTCGGTTCCTAACCTTGTTCCCCGCGAAAAATTAGAGTCTGCTAATCAAGTTTCACTTTTAGCCGCTTACGGAACTGCGCCAATCGCTGCGGTACTTTTCACGATTCTTTCACTTTTCACCAGTGCGTTTGTTGCATTAATTCCTAACTTCACCGCAACTGCAGTTGATATCGCACTCTATGTAAACGCAGCTAGTTTTGCTTTCGCAGCCTTTACTATTTGGAATTTACGAGAAATCCCTAAAGGCGCGGCAGCTAAGCAAGCCGCAGATACCGGAATCTTGAAATCACTTCTTGAAGGTTGGAAATCGGTAAGTGGCTCCAAAATTATTCGCGGCCTTGTAGTTGGAATGGTTGGCGCTTTCGTTGCGGCCGGCGCAGTCATTGGCCTTGCTCGAACATTTGTGGGCGATCTGGGTGGTGGTGAAGCTGCATATGGCGTGCTCTTTGGCGCAGTCTTTTCTGGCCTTGCACTTGGAATTGCTTTTGGTCCTAAAGTTTTCGCGCAGTTCTCTCGCCGCCGTTTATTTGGCGCATCCTTAACTATCGCTGGACTCTTCTTAGTTGGATTAGCGGCAATTCCTAACCTTGTTCTAGCTGTCTTTACCGTGATTGCACTTGGTGCATTTAGTGGAATCTGTTGGGTTACTGGCTTCACGATGTTAGGCATGGAAGTTGCCGATGATGTTCGCGGCCGAACTTTTGCTTTCGTGCAAAGCTTGATCCGCGTGGTTCTTGTTGGCGTGTTAGCCCTTGCTCCGCTTATTGCTGCAGCAGTTGGCCAGCACACATTTAAATTTCAAAATACACAAGTAAGTTATAACGGCGCATCAGTCACAATTTTAATTGCAGGAGTATTCGCTGCATTTATCGGTGCACTTTCATATCACCAAATGAAAGATCGCCCAAATGTTTCATTGTGGTCAGATATTTCTAATGCAATCAAGGGTGAACTTGGCAGCATTACTGGTGCACCCACTAAAGGAATATTTATTGTTTTTGAAGGCGGCGAAGGAATTGGTAAATCAACTCAAGCAAAACTTTTAAAGCAATGGCTTGAACAAGAAGGCGAAAGCGTTGTGTTAACCCGCGAACCCGGCGGAAGTGATTTAGGTATTGAGATTCGCAAGATTCTGCTTTCACATTCAACTGGCGAAATCAGTCCACGTGCCGAAGCTTTACTATATGCCGCAGATCGCGCGCACCATGTTTTCTCAGTTATCAGACCAGCTCTTGCCGCAGGCCAAGTTGTCATCGGTGATAGATATTTTGATTCATCAATTGCATACCAAGGCGCTGGCCGAGTTCTTGAACCTGGTGAAGTTGCACGAATTTCTAGATGGGCAACTGAATCCTTATTTCCAACGCTAACAATTATTATTGATTTACCTGCCGAAATTGGCTTGGGCCGTTTAAAGAGTAAGGATCGCCTTGAATCCCAACCTTTGGCTTTCCACGAACGTGTTCGACAAGAGTTTTTGCAGTTAGCCTTACTTGATCCAGAGCGTTATTTCGTAGTCGATGGCAATAAATCAATTGAAGATACTCACACCGCAATCATTTCTCGGGTAAGTGAGATCGCAGCACTTAAGCGCAATGCCCGCGAAGACAAAGGCAATTTATTGCTTCGTCCAATTCGTGCAGCTGGTAAAGCTGTACGCACCACAGCTAAAGCAGTTAATAAAGCTAAGCCAAAAAAGAAAGCAAAAACTAAGAAGTGAGCGTTTTCGACAATCTTGTTGGGCAAGAACATGTTGTTGAGATAATTCAAAAGGCCGTTGCCTCTGCTCGAAATGGTGAAGAAACACAGGAGATGACCCACGCTTGGGTTTTTACTGGCCCGCCCGGTTCTGGTCGCTCATCTGCAGCCGTTGCCTTTGCTCAAGCCCTTGTCTGTCCACACGATGGTTGCGGAACCTGCAATCAATGTAAATCTGCAGCAAATGGCGCACATCCAGATGTGGAAATTATCCGCACCGAAGGTTTGTCCATAAAAATCGATGAAGTCCGCGAACTCTTAGCCCGTGTTGCTTGGGCGCCATCCATGGGTGGCTGGCGCGTAGTTGTTATGGAAGATGCTGATCGCTTAACTGAATCTGCAGCTAACGCACTTCTTAAAGCAATCGAAGAACCTGGTAACAGAACCGTTTGGCTTTTATGTGCACCAACTTTGCACGATGTCTTGCCAACTATTCGTAGTCGCTGCCGACATTTACAACTTGTTACACCATCGGCCATAGCTGTTGCACAAGTTCTGCAAAATCGAGATGGCATAAGTCCACAGATGGCAGATTTTGCTGCACGCGTTAGTCAAGGCCATATCGGCCGCGCGCGATATTTAGCTACCAATGAATCCGTTCGTAACACCCGCTCTACGATTATGAAACTACCGTTGACTTTAAAAGGTATTTCATCAGCATTTGCTGCCGCACAAACTTTAGTAGATCTAGCAACTGAACAAGCAAATCAAGCTGCCGAACTTCGTAATGAAAAAGAGGTCGATGATTTATCTCTTGCTTACGGCAAAGGTGCAACTGGACGTGGCATGGCGACCGGTGGCAGTAAAGCGATTAAAGAGTTAGAAAAAGAACAAAAAACTCGCAACACTCGCATGGTGCGCGATGGGTTAGATGCCGCTTTGCTAGATATTGCAACATTTTATCGCGACGTAATGATGGTTCAGGCTGGTAGCAACGATGCACTCATTAACAAAGAGATTGAAAATGAAATCAATTCATATGCCGCTAATAACAAACCAGCTGCAACGATTAATAAAATTAATGCCATCATGGTTGCACGTACAAACCTTGGCCATAACGCTGCGCCTCTTTTAACTATCGAAGCTTTAATGTGCGTTTTGGCCCGATGAGAAAAACCATACCCTTAATTTTATTTGCGTTATTACTTACTAGTTGTTCATCCAATCCGCAAAAAAACTTTCCAGATTCGGCAACGGATACCTCAACTCTTGCTTGGTCTTCATGCCATGATCACTTTCAATGCGCTACATTAAAAGTACCCATTGATTACACCGATGAAAGCTTGGGCCAATTTGATATTGCAGTTATTAGATATCGAGATCCAAGCCAACATAATCGCATCGGCTCTCTAGTCGTTAACCCAGGTGGGCCAGGGGCAAGCGGGGTGGATTATGCGCGCAGCGCTGAGTACATCGTTAACCCCGAAGTTCTTGAGCGCTATGACATCGTAGGTTTTGATCCACGGGGCATTGGTCAATCCACACCTATTCATTGTCTTAACGCCGCCGAACAAGATGCCTCTTTTGCCAGTGATCCAAAGCCCGATACGGATGCCGAGTTTGATCAGGCGTTAATTGATACCAAGGAGTTTGTAGATAAGTGCGTTGCAAATACTCCCAATATTGCAGATTTTTCTACTCAAGA
>CAINSH010000121.1 GCA_903852955.1 uncultured Actinomycetes bacterium
CTCGAATTAAGCAACATGTACTTCGCGCACATGCCATGGATAAAATTGAAATGCTTGCAAGAATCTTGCAAGCAGATGGCCGCGGTCCAACCATGGTTTTCTGTCGTACAAAACGTACGTGTCAAAAAACCGCTGAAGATCTTATTGAACGTGGATTTAAAGCTGCACCAATCCATGGCGATTTAGGCCAAAGCGCTCGTGAAAAAGCGCTCGGAGATTTTAAAGCTGGAAAATCTGATGTGCTGGTTGCAACCGATGTTGCAGCACGCGGAATTGATATCGATGGCATCACGCACGTTATTAACTACCAATGCCCAGAAGATGAAAAAACTTACGTACACAGAATTGGCCGAACTGCACGAGCAGGTGCGCACGGAATTGCCGTAACTTTTGTTGACTGGGATGAACTTGCACGCTGGAAAATGATTAACCAAGTTCTTGATTTGGGACTTGCAGAACCAGAAGAAACTTATTCTTCATCTCCACATCTCTATGAAGTTCTAGATATTCCTGTCGGATCTACTGGTCGTGTCACCAAATCAAAGCCAGCTACTCAAAAGCCAGCAGCACAAAAAGCTGAAGTACCAGCGAAAGTTAAGACTGAACGCACACGAACTCGAACTAAGAAGTTCAAAGATAATTAATTAGCAACAAATATTTTGATTGCGTTAACAAGCATCTGAACTGCAATAGCTGCAAGCAGTAAACCCGCAATTCGTGCAACTAAAGTCACACCAGCTTCCTTAATAACCTTCATGATTGTGGTTGAAGCCATGAGCGCGGCCGCAATAGCTAAGTGCACTGCTATGACCGCACCAATTAAACCCGCCACCATTGCAGCGCCATCGGCTTGTTGTACGAAGATCATTGTTGCAACGATTGCTCCGGGACCTGCAAGCAGTGGGGTTCCCAATGGCACAAGTGCGATATTGCCATCATCACTTTCTGAACGACCACTACCTTTACCGCCAGTTAATAAGTCGAGTGAAATTAAAAGTAGCAACAAAGCACCGGCAGCTTGCATTGCTGCGATTGAAACATTGAGGTAATCCAGAATAAAACGGCCAAATAAAGCAAATATGGTTATAACTAATAAAGAGACTCCTGCAGCTTTAACTGCAAGAATTCGACGCTCTTTAGGGCTTTTATCTGCAACGAGTGCAAGAAAAATTGGAGTTGCACCAGGTGGATCCATAATCACAAACAATGTGACAAAACTCTGAACTGCAAATGTTAAGGCGCTGACTTTCATTTCATAACAACCCTTCGCTTATTCGCTTGAGATTCCAGTTTTTCCCATTCCGCGGGGCTGGTTTGAAACTCTGCCAAGGCATTGAGTTTACCTGTACCGTGATAGTCGCTGGAGCCGGTTACTACTAAGTCAAGTTCACGTGCTAATTTGCGTAACATCTCCCTTTCATCGGGATTGTGATCGCGGTGATCAACTTCAATTCCATTTAAACCTGCGGCAATTAGCTCTTGAAAATCACTTGCTTGCAGAATTTGACCACGCAAAGATGCAAATGGATGTGCAATAACGGCCACTCCCCCTGCACTTCGAATCATTGCAATAGCTTCGGCCGGGGTTGGCGCAGCGTGCGAAACATAAAACTCTGAATCATTGTTGAGCATTCCTTGGAAAGCTTGATCTCTTGATGAAATAACACCTTTGTTAACTAATGCATCAGCTAGATGGGGCCTGCCTAAAGTTGCACCTTCGGGCCGTGCAGCTTCAACGTCTTGCATTGAAATATCAATTCCTGCCGCACGCATTTTTTCAATCATTTTGCGCATGCGGGGCAACCGACCATCGCGGGTTTCCTCAAGCATTACTTGCATCTGTTGATGTTCTTGATCAAAGAGAAGGCCCAGCATGTGAACACTAATTCCGTCTTGAGTCAGACAGGAAATTTCACTACCGAGAACAAGGTGGAGCCCTCCGCGCACAGTTTGCGCTGCTTCTTCCCAACCTGCAGTCGTATCGTGATCACTTATACCTAAAACTGTTAAGCCCATAGCAATCGCTTTATTGACTAATTCGCGTGGACTATCGGTCCCATCGCTCTTATTAGTATGTGTATGCAAATCGATCATGGTGCTAACTCCGTTTGAGAATTTCTAGAGCGAGTAACAACTAAAACACAGCCAATTAGGATCAATGCAATTCCGGGCAAAATTCCAAGTGGCGGTGTCTGTCCTAACCACCAAATAGCAAGAATTGAACTTACGGGGACTTCAAAGAAAATAATGAGCGAAACAATTGCAGGAGAAACTCGCTTGAGTGCAGCATTAAACATTGAGTGACCAAGGATCTGTGCTCCGAAAATTAATCCCAGTAATATCCACCATTCTTTGGCGCTGAAATGTAAAACTGGAAATCCCATTACCAAAGCCATTGGAAGCGCAGTAATTGCACAAATGAAATAGCAGATAGTTGTGTACACCGTTGTTTCAACGGTCCGTTGCGCCTTTGATCCAGCCATCATGTACAGCGCGGCAAGTGCTGCGGAAATCAATGCAGCAAGATCTCCAAAAAAGGAGCGAAGTGAAATATGTAAATCAATTCCTGAAATCAATAAAACACCCATAAAGCTAACAATCATTCCAAGCCAAGCTTTTGAGGGAATATGACCGCCACTTAGTTTTACAAAGATTGCAGCAAAAATTGGTTGCAAGGCCACTAATGCTGTACCTGCAGCAACACTTGTCCAACGCATTGCCAAGAAAAAACCTACGAAGTGAATTGCCAATACAAAACCAGCAATGACTGACCACTTAATACCCTCACGATGCCGTGGATGTTTAAGAGCAAATGGCAGGGTTAGTAGAGAGCCTCCAAGATTTCGCCAAAAAATCAGCGTTGGGATCGGCATCGCACTCATTGCAATGAGGGGACCGGAAGTTCCGATGCCCATAATTCCGATTCCTAAGCGAATCAGATCAGGTCGGCCCGGAATCGCAGTGTGGCTATCACGAGCATGGCCCTGTGATTTCAATTGTTCTCCGTGACTCATAAGACAAAGGTACCCTTTACCCATGAGCGGCAATCTCCTAAACCGAGTATTTCTCGCCCGTCTTGCAGGCACTGCGGTCTTTGACCCAAATGGTGATCCAGTAGGAAAGGTGCGAGATGCTGTCGCGACCCTTCGCACAAATAATCTTCCACCACGCATCCTTGGATTAGTTGTTGAAGTTCCATTACGCCGCCGCGTTTTTGTTCCGATTACACGCGTTACATCAATCGAAAGTGGTGCGGTAGTAATCACAGGTCTTCTCAACATGCGTCGTTTTGAAACTCGTCCAGGAGAAGTTCTTGTTCTTGGTGAAATGTTGGATCGATCAATCACTCTGATTACAAATGATGAGCATGTGGTCGTCGAAGATATGGGCATGGAGCAAAATCGCACAGGTGACTGGTTAATCAATCGTGTTCACATTATGCGCAAAGGACGTGGGATCCGACGCAAAGGTGCAACTTCTACTGTTAGTTGGGAAGAAGTAACTGGATTTGCGCACATCGAACAAAATCAAGGTGTGGCCAACTTAATGTCTACGCTTGCAAACTTACGTGCAGCCGATTTAGCTGCTGTACTTCAAGATTTAGCTCCCAAGCGAAGAGTCGAAGTTGCTAGTGCGCTTACCGATGAACGTCTTGCAGATGTTCTTGAGGAAATGGATGAGACAGATCGCGTTTCTCTTTTGGCAGAACTTGAAGGCGAACGTGCCGCAGATGTTTTGGGCGAAATGGATCCAGATGATGCTGCTGACTTATTGCGTGAAGTTGGACAAGAGCGTGCTGAAGAATTAATTGAGTTAATGGAACCAGAAGATGCAGAAGATGTACTGCGTCTGATGAATTACGAAGATTATTCAGCCGGCGGAATGATGACAACCGAACCCATCGTAATGACGGCAGATTATTCTGTTGCCGATGCATTGGCAGCGGTTCGTCAAAAAGAGATTTCTCCTGCACTTGCGTCACAGATTTTTATCTGTCGTCAACCACTTGAAACGCCAACTGGTCGATTCATTGGGACCGTACATTACCAGCGACTTTTACGCGAACCTCCTTCAACTTTGCTTGGTTCAATTGTTGATTCAGATTCGCGAGGAGTGAAGCCAGATGCATCCCTGCATGAGGTTTCCTCACATTTAGCAAGCTACAACATGCTTTCTTTACCCGTAATTGATGCCAATGAGCGTTTATTGGGGGCAATTACGGTTGATGATGTGCTTGATCACTTATTGCCAGACAACTGGCGTCATGACCACCGCGAGAATTCGCCCGTTAATTACAAGGAGGTGTAAAGATGGCACGTAACTTTGGTTTGGATACTCCACGTGAAACTCGTCGTTCACTTCGCCCTAACTATGATCCAGAAGCATTTGGTCGCTTGTCTGAACGTTTTGCACGTTTCTTGGGAACTGCACGTTTCCTTGTTTATATGACTTTCTTTGTGGCTTTCTGGGTGTGCTGGAATTCTCTTGCTCCACGCGATCTACGTTTTGATGACTATCCTTTTATTTTCTTAACATTGATTTTGTCATTGCAAGCTTCATATGCTGCCCCGTTGATTTTGTTAGCCCAAAATCGACAAGCTGACCGAGATCGCATTCAATTAAATGAAGATCGTGCGCAAAATGAGCGCAGTATCGCAGATACTGAATATCTCACTCGAGAAATTGCCGCACTTCGAATTTCGCTTGGCGAAGTTGCAACACGTGATTTCGTGCGATCAGAACTTTCAGATTTAGTCGACGACGTTGTTAAGGAATTACGGAGTAATCCCCAAGCGGACTCCAAGTAGAGATTTGCTTCGCTTTACTAATTTTTCAGCAATTTCAAGAATCATCTGTCCTGAATTAGATTCTGGTGCAGCTTGAACCAAAGGAATGCCTTCATCTCCACCAGTTCTAAGTTCTGGGTTAAATGCAATCTTTCCAAGTAGTGGAACGTCGCTACCAACAAGTGCCGATAAACGCTTTGAAGTTTCTTCTCCGCCTCCTGATCCGAAAAGTGAAATTGCTTCGCCACATTTTGGACATGGAAATTCGGACATATTTTCAATAACACCAATGACGCGTTGGTGAATTTGGTGCGCAATTCTTCCAGCCCGCTCGGCAACTTCGGCCGCTGCAACTTGTGGTGTTGTAACAACAACGATCTCTGAGTTTGGTATCAATTGCCCAAGAGAGATTGCTAAATCGCCAGTTCCTGGGGGTAAATCAATGAGCAAAACATCTAGATCACCCCAGTGGGCATCAGATAGTAATTGTTCGAGCACGCGGTGTAAGAGCGGGCCACGATATGCGACCGGGTCTGAGCGTTCGGGCTTAAACATCTCCATTGAAACTACTTTTACGCCAAAAGATTCCAGCGGTATAAACAGCTGATCAATTGCTGTGGGGCGCTGACCCATGAGGCCCATGAGTCGAGGGATTGAGTGTCCATAAACATCGGCATCCAGGATTCCAACTTGTAAACCTTTTTTAGCAAAAGCAACCGCAAGGTTGGCAGTCACTGAAGATTTACCAACGCCGCCTTTTCCTGATGCAATTCCAATCACACGTGTCAGAGATTCTGGTTGAGCAAAAGTAATTGTTTTTTCACGGCCATTTCGAACGACAGATTTAACATGGTCGCGCTGTTCCTGAGACATGGTTCCAAAACTTAAATCAACACTCTTTACACCTTCAATAGAAGTGAGAGCATTTGTAACATCTGAGCGCAACCGATCTTGCATCGGGCATCCAGAGATTGTGAGCAAAATCTTTACGGTAACCACTCCGTTTGATTCTGACAAATCTTCAACCATTCCAAGATCAGTAATAGATCGATGAAGCTCTGGATCTTGGACAGTAGTTAATGCATTAGTTAATAGATCAATTAAACTCATATGAGATCAGGATCTATTTTGGCTGCAGGGCGCACCGATTTTGGTTTTGGATTTTCATCAAGCAAATCCCCAAGTTGTTTCTTCATAAATGTTTTCGGGTGTAAGTCTGCTGGCTGCAAATTTTCAAAGCCTGGGCCAAGATTTTCACGTAGTTCAGCAGTAGCGCTCTGAGTTAGCGTGCGCATTTTTTTAACCCAGCGTGCAGCATCTGCGGCAGCTTTGGGCATTCGTTCTGGTCCCAGCAAAATCATGCCCACTATAGCTAGGCCTAGAATTTCGCCTGCACCTATATCAAAGAACATGGAGAAAGCCTACCTGTAAATCCTTGTTTAATTCTTCGCGGCAATTAGGGTAACCGTAATTGTGACCTCTTCACCGTCACGGTAATAAGTCAATCTGACAGTATCGCCAACATTCTTTGCGCGAATCGCCACAATCAATTCTTCTGCGGCATTAATAACCTTGCCTTCAAAATTTATAATTATGTCTCCAGCGCGAATTCCGGCCTTTGCTGCCGGCCCGCCAGCCAAAATTGCCGCGTTTGATTGCGCGACTTTTGCACCGAGACCTGTGAAGTTCATATCAAGTGAGACACCAAGAATTGGATAGGTGGCTTTACCTGATTTAATTAATTGATCTGCAGTCTTTCTTGCCTGGTTGATTGGAATTGCAAATCCAAGACCGATAGAACCAGTCTGCACAGTTGATCCAAGGGAAGCAATTGCTGAGTTAACTCCAATTACCGCCCCAGTTGCATCAACTAACGGACCACCTGAGTTTCCGGGATTAATCGCGGCATCGGTTTGCAATGCGTTAATAAAGGAACTTTCAGTTGCAGATTCGCCGGCAGTTACTGGACGATTTTTTGCACTAATTATTCCCATCGTTACTGTGCCCGATAAACCAAGTGGTGATCCAATTGCAATTACAGCATCACCAACTGCAACTTTTTCACTATCACCAAATTGAAGAGCTGGCAGATTATTTGCTGCAATTTTAATAACAGCAAGGTCATACGATGCATCTCGCCCAACGATTGTTGCATCATAAACATCACCATTATTAAGTGTGACTCGCAAAGTTCCATTGCCATCAGCAACTTCTGCAATCACATGGTTGTTAGTTAAAATATAACCATTACTGTCAAAAACAAAACCCGATCCATTTCCGCCACCAGATTCTGAACGAACATTGATCGAAACCACTGAAGGCAAAACACGTTGAGCTATACCAGCTACAGAATCTGGAGCACGTTCGATTGTGCTTGAAGAATTAACAATATTTGCGGAGTTAAATAAGGAACTACCTGTTGCTGTTACACCTAGAAATCCGCCTAAGCAACTGGCAAGAAGCGCGGTAAAAAAGATTTTGCCACGTGAGCTTTTTGCGGGGGCGCTTGACTCCCACCAAGGGCGGTTTGTAACGGCTTTTCTTTTTCTAGGAAAAATCATGTTCGTATCTTGCTACAACTTCGTAGCAACCAACAAACCATCTCCGGCTGGTAGCAAGGTACTCACCCACTGCTCTGCGCCGTTTTTAATGATTTTCCCAGCATCACGCAGGGCAACAGTCTTCGGATCGCGTTGGGCAGGATCATTGACTTTTGAACCACCAAAGAAATTATCAATCACAAGAACTCCCCCACTTCGCAAAATGCGATGAGCCTCGTTGATTATGAAGGCTAAGTCTTCAGGGTTTTGCCGAACTACAACTATGTCGTACGCCTTATCGGTCAATTTTGAGATGACATCAAGAATTGAATTCGTGATTAAACGGTAACGGTTGGCTGGAATCTCTGAATCTGCAAATGCCAATTTTGCGATCTGTGAATGTTCCATTTCGCTATCAATCGAAGTTAAAGTCCCGTTCTTAATCATGCCTTCTAGCAACCAAAGACTTCCGACCCCGGACCCGGTCCCAATTTCTACGACTGATTGCGCTGAAAGTGTTGCGGCTAAATGGCGAAGATATGCGCCGACACCTGGCGTGACATCTATTGCGCCAATTTCAATACCACGCAATCGAGCTTGTGATTTAAAGTGATCTTCAGTAATAAATCCTTCGGAATATGCGTGCGGATCGGTCTTCATTACAGGTTTGTAATCCATTCTGTTAATAACCGCACGCCAAAACCAGTTCCACCTTTTGGATTTTCACCCGAATCAGTTTCACTGCGAGCTGGCCCAGCTATATCCAAATGCACCCAACGCCGATTGCCTGCAAAATGTTCAAGAAAAAGCGCAGCCATAACTGAACCTGCTGAGTACTTAATCTTTCTTGATATGTGATTAAAATCGGCAACTTCACTGACTAGTCCATCTTTGTAGTCATCAACTAGTGGCATATGCCAAACGCGATCTCCAGATAGTAATCCAGCTTTTTCAAACTCACGAGCTAACTTTTCGTCGCGTGTATACATCGCGGCATATTGCTTACCCAACCCCAAAGTTGCTGCACTGGTAAGTGTTGCGATATCTATTAAATAATCTGGATCCAGGTTCTTATCTGCATACGCTAAACCATCTGCCAAAACTAAGCGCCCTTCGGCGTCAGTATCAGTTACTTCAACTGTTGTGCCGCCATAGTGCTTGATTACATCGCTAGGACGCTGGGCAGTGCCAGAAAATGCATTTTCAGCACACATCATCAGCGCGGTTACTCGAACATTGGGTTGTAATTCTTCTAACGCAGTCAACGTCGCAAGGATTGCAGCAGCTCCGGACATGTCACTTTTCATTGGAATCATCAAGTCGTATGGACGCTTTAAATTTATGCCGCCCGTATCGAAAGTGATTCCCTTTCCAACTAATACAACATGTGGGAGCGCGTTATTTACTTTTTTCTCTTTTGCGGGTGCATAGGAAATTCGAATAAATCTTGGGCCTGGTTTTGGTGAGGAATTTCCAACTGCACACAACCCGCCAAACTCAACAAGGTCTTTCCCGGCAAGAACTTTAACTTTTAATCCTGTGCCTTGGGCGAACTCTTGAGCCTTTGTAGCCATCCACGCAGGAGTCTTAATATTAGAAGGCGTATGAACCAAATCACGAGCACGCGTAATCGCTTTCGCAGTAGAGATAGCAACATTTATATTCTCCCTTTTAATTGTTGCGACTAAAAAAGTTGGAACACCAGCGGTTTCACCTGTCTTTAAGTTCCAAAGATATGCACCCAGAGTCAATGCAATTGCATGTGCCTTTACATCTTCATCTGTGATTGCACACGCAGAATAGACAGTTGTGTTTTTCCCTTTTACTTTTCGTGCAATTGAAGTTGCGGCTATACGCATTGCAGGTGTTGATGAATCACCCAGCCCTACTAGAAATATTCGATCAGTTTTAGAATCAACTGCGCTGACTGGAATTTCGAATAATTCGCCAGCTTTGCCGGTTTGATTAAAAAATGTTAGCTCATCAACTAATTCAACTTCGAAGTGATCTTCGATTTCTGCAATCAACTGCGCAGGGCCGACAAAAGAATAAGTTGAGTCAGCGTTTTTAATGAAGCCAAGTGCGATGGAGTTTGCTCCCAAAGCCGGAGCTAACTGCACCTTTGCGGCTTTTAATTTCCAAGACATGCGTTGAAGGCTATCGCCTGCTATTGATTTATTTCTTAACTAAAGCAACCGCGGCATGAAGGGCGGCGCTGAGATTGTTGGCTTCCTCTGAGTTCAGTTCTACGACTAGTC
>CAINSH010000122.1 GCA_903852955.1 uncultured Actinomycetes bacterium
GGCTGATGAAATGGGCCAGCTACAAGAGCGCATCACATCAACTCGTGGTCACTCAATTACATCTATGCAGGCGATTTATGTTCCTGCTGACGATATTACTGACCCAGCTCCACACACCACTTTCGCGCACTTAGATGCAACTACAGTGTTGTCACGTCCGATTTCAGAGCTTGGTATTTACCCAGCTGTGGATCCACTTGACTCAACTTCTCGCATCTTGGATCCGCGCTACATCGGTGAACATCACTTCCGTGTTGCTAACCGCATCAAGCAGATCTTGCAGCGCTACAAGGATCTACAGGACATCATTGCAATTCTGGGTATTGATGAATTGTCTGAAGATGACCGCGTACTTGTAGGTCGTGCTCGTCGTATTCAGCGCTTCTTGTCACAGAACACTTTCGTGGCAAAGGTCTTTACTGGAATCGACGGATCTTTCGTTCCACTGTCAGAGACAATCGAAGCTTTCGAAGCTCTTGCAGATGGAAAGTACGATCACATTCCAGAGCAGGCATTCTTCATGTGCGGTGGTTTAGCAGATGTTGAGCGCAACGCAGCTGAACTAGCAGCAAGCTTGGCGAAGTAAGCAGCCATGACGCTAAAAGTCGAACTCGTATCTCCAACTGAGCGCGTCTGGTCAGGCGAAGCAGTTTCTGTTTCTGCCCGAACAGTCGAAGGTGACATCGGTGTTCTTACCGATCACGCACCGCTCTTTGGAGTTCTTGTCGATGGCGCAGTGAGCATTAAAGGAACAGATGGATCCACCACGGAGTTCACAGTAAGTGGTGGTTTCCTATCTGTTTCTAATAACCGAGTTTCAATTCTGACAGAAACAGTAAATAAGTAGTTTTATTCGCGGGTGACTTTTGCGCCCAAGCTTTGTAACTGTTCAGCAAAATTTGGGTAGCCACGATCTACGTGGAATGCCTCATCAATTGTTGTTTCGCCCTCACTAACAAGGGCTGCCAAGATTAATCCAGCTCCTGCGCGAATATCGTGGGCTTCAACGGGTGCGCCAGAGAGTTCAGGCACACCTTCAATTGATGCATGGTGACCATCAACTGAAATTTGAGCACCTAACCGGCTTAACTCATTAACAAACATAAATCTGGATTCAAAGACATTTTCAGTTACCAATGAGTGGCCGTCAGCAATTGAGTTAAGTGCAATAACCATTGGCAGCAAATCTGTGGGAAAGCCAGGATAAGGAAGTGTTGCTACATCGATTGCTTGTGGCCGTTGATCCATGCGAACTCGAATGCCATCGGCGGTAGATGTAACGATTGCTCCAGCGGATGCAAGTTTTTCTAACGGAAGTTCAAGATGTTCGGCACGTGCACCATGAATTGTTATGTCACCACGTGTCATAGCTGCAGCAAAAGCCCACGTACCAGTAATGATTCTGTCAGGAATCGTTGCGTGAGTTGTTGGCTGCAATGAATCAACACCAGTAATTGTGATGAGCGGTGTACCTAAGCCTTGAATATGTGCACCCATCGAAATCAAGAACTCACCCAGATCGACTAAATCAGGTTCACGGGCAGCGTTATCAATTGTTGTAATGCCTTTGGCTAGTACAGCTGCAGTCATGATATTTTCAGTTGCGCCAACACTGGGAAAATCTAAATCAATCGCGGCGCCATTTAAACCCGATGGAGCTTGCGCGACTACATAACCATGTTCGATATGAGCATTAGCGCCAAGGGCTTCTAAACCTTTTATGTGAAAATCTAAACCGCGAGATCCAATTGCATCACCGCCCGGAAGTGCAACTTCAGCTTTTCCAACACGTGCAACAAGTGGACCAAGAACATTAATGGAAGCGCGCATTTTGCGGACTAAGTCATAGTCTGCGCGGTGAGCCGGGACGGCAGGAACATCGATTGTTACTTGATCTTGGCCGCGCATAACTGTGCACCCTAAACGTGTGAGCAAATCAGCCATGATGTCCACGTCGGCAATATCTGGAACATTTGTAATTGTGGTTTTACCGGTGGCCAGTAATGAAGCGGCCATGAGTTTTAGAACTGAGTTTTTTGCACCAGTTATTCTCACTTCGCCCCGTAGTTGGGCTCCGCCAACTACACGGAAACGGTCCAGAGATGCCATGGGCGCAGTCTACTTATAGGCTACGGGCATGGTTAATCTAACGCGCATTTACACCAAGACTGGCGATGACGGCACAACTTCATTGGGTGACATGAGTCGAACTTCGAAAAATGATCCCCGCCTTGAGGCCTATGCAACTGTTGATGAAGCTAATTCATCAATCGGCGTCGTTCTTGCAACAGATGAATTAGCCGCAGATGTGCGCGCACTTCTTGTTCGCATCCAAAATGATTTATTCGATGTTGGCGCAGATTTATGTACTCCCGTGGTCGATTCACCAGCATTTGAACCTTTGCGTGTTCTTGAATCCCAAATCATTTATTTAGAGGAACAAATTGATAAATACAACGGCGATTTAGAATCACTTCGCTCTTTTGTTCTTCCGTCAGGAACTCCAGCTGCAGCACACTTACATGTCGCTCGTACAGTTGTACGTCGCGCCGAACGCTGCACGTGGGCGGCAATCCATGCATTTGGCGGTGGAGTTAATCCATTGACTGCAAAGTACTTAAACCGCTGTTCAGATCTCTTATTCGTATTGGCGCGGTTTGCTAATAAAGAGATTGGTGATCAACTGTGGGTTCCCGGAGCTAATCGCTAAATATTTGATTTGTAAATTCTACTTGGAATCCTTTCATCAGTTGGCTCGTGGTGACATTTAGCTGAAATTCCAGTTACTGCATGGCGCAACACAAGTGGCTCTTCGCTTATCAATAAAACAGTCGTTATTTGCTTGGCAGATGTTTGACCTATAAGTGTTCTAATGAAACCAAAAGTTTTTAGTGTCTTATCCTCAGCAGAAGTTTCACCTATTACTTTGCTAGAAATTTCCCACCATAAACATCCGTTAAGCGATGCCAGTTGAACCGCACCACAGGAGTATTTTTCGCAAATTGGCACGCCATCTACTTTTTGCGCTAACTGCCGCGTTAGGAATTTGCTGTTTGATGCAATTCCAACCAAAGCTTTAGCGCTTGGAATCTTTGCATAAACTTCTCCGTTGGCTTTAAAGCCAACCGGTGGCCACTTTGGTTTCGGTGATGGAGCAACGCTCTTTTTCGCATGCGGAACTAACTCGTTAGCGGCATAGGACGGCGCGGCAAAAAGGCTCAAAATTAAGCCGGCAGCTAAAACCCTTTTAATCACGATCCCACTTAAATTTACGGACAGAGAAAAAGATTCCAACTGCTAACCACAGCATCAAGATTAGAAATGTGCGGCCATTTTCCCAAGATTTCGCCACTTCTTGCGCTGCAAATGAATCGGGTAAGAAAACTGATCTCATTCCCTGTGTGAGCCATTTGAGTGGAAATATCGCGGCAAGTTGCTGCATCCAAGATGGCAACTGAGTGAAAACAAAGAAAACACCACTAAAGAACTGCAGAATAATCACGATAGGTGAGACAACTGCCGACGCTCCGCGTCCACTCTTAGGCACAATAGAAAAAGCTATTCCTAGGGCGGTTGAGCAGGTACTGCCCAAGAGAACTAGCCAGGTGAAAGTTATCCACTTACTTGCCTCATGCGGCATTTGAACACCAAAGAAAATTAATCCGAAGCCGAAGAGAAGTGCAATCTGAATAATCATGCTGGCTGCAATCATGATTGCTTTTCCGATGAAATAGCTTGATGCGGGCATTGGTGTTCCGCGCAAACGCTTTAGTCCGCCGACATCTCGTTCCATTGGAATTGTGATTGCAAGTGATTGAAATCCAGTGTTTACAAGTCCTGAGGCAATCATTCCAGCAACGAAATATTGAGAAAAGGTAACTCCTGGAGCGATAGTGTCTTTAAATACCGAACCAAAAATTGCGAGCAAAATAACTGGAAATAGCAGGGTGAACACAACGGATTCACGTTGACGCGAGAACTGTTTAATTTCAAGGCCACCACGACGAATACCAAGATTGAGCGCACTAGGAACCTTATTCATGGATGCCTCCAATCATGGTTAAGTAAATATCTTCAAGTGAAGGGCGCGTGACTGTAAGTTCGGGGATCTCTGTGCCAAATTGTGCGGCAAGACGGGTTACAACTGACGTCGGATTATCTGTGGCTTCAGTCCTAATATTTTCTCCATCGCGCCAAGAAACTAAAGCCTTAGAAGTTGCTCGTCCGCCCAGTTCGGCAGGGGTCGAGATTTCAATAATTTTGCCATTGTTTATTACGGCAACACGATCTGCCAAAGCTTCGGCTTCATCCAAATAATGCGTGGTGAGCACAATAGTTGTGCCAGTTCCGCGCAGCTTCTGAATGAGGGCCCAAAATGCACGCCGAGCTTCTGGATCAAAACCTGTTGTTGGCTCATCAAGAAATAAAAGCTCTGGATTTCCAATTATTCCAAGGGCAACGTCTAATCGCCGGCGTTGTCCGCCAGATAGATTGCGAATGAGTGCATCAGCTTTTTCTTCCAGACCAACGGCTGCAATAACCTCATCAACATTTCGCGGATTTGAGTAGTAACCACTGAAATGATTAATCGTTTCAATGACAGTTAAATCACCAGCGTCAGCTGCGGATTGCAAAACAATGCCAATACGATTGCGCCATTCGCGAGCTGCATGTCCTCTTGATTGCGGATCAAAGCCAAGGACTGTCACCGAACCAGCATCACGGGTTCGAAAACCTTCAAGAATTTCAACGGTTGTAGTTTTGCCTGCACCATTAGGGCCAAGGAGGGCAAAAATTTCGCCCGCCTCGATAGTTAAATCCAAGCCCTGTACAGCATGAACTGCGCCA
>CAINSH010000123.1 GCA_903852955.1 uncultured Actinomycetes bacterium
CTCTAGATCTGCTGGCTACTTCAGCAACGGCCTTAGCATCAATTTCTAATTGCAACAATGCAGCACTTCTGCGCAAGACTTCTTCCAATTCATTCTCTTCGTAGAAATCTAAATGTGCAGTAAATCCAAAGCGATCGCGGAGTGGACTTGGCAACAAGCCAGCCCGCGTTGTAGCCCCAACTAAGGTAAATCGCGGCAGTTGCAATGGGATTGCTGTTGCACCGGGGCCTTTGCCTACAATTACATCGACGCGAAAATCTTCCATGGCTAAATACAACAGCTCTTCTGCAGGGCGAGGCAATCGATGAATCTCATCGAGAAAAAGAATTTCACCTTCAACTAACGATGACAAAATTGCAGCTAGATCGCCTGCGTGTGTGATTGCTGGACCGCTCGTGATTCTAATTGGCGCTTGCATCTCACTTGCCAAAATAAGTGCAAGAGTTGTTTTACCTAACCCAGGTGGGCCTGAAAGCAAAATGTGATCTGCTGGAGTTTTACGGTGGCGCGCAGCAGTTAATAAAACATTAATCTGCTCTCGAACGCGATGTTGACCTATGAATGAATCCAAATCCTTGGGGCGAAGTGCTTGCTCCAACGCGGATTCTTCGCCTTTGATATTAGAACCAACTATTCGATCCTCGTTTTCAGCCACGAGCGCTCTTTCCGCTTGCTAGCGCTAACTTTAAAAGCTCGCTTAAATCTATTTTTGCTGGATCCTTTTCATCAGCGCGTAGGTCGTTAACAATTGCAGAGATTGCATTATCTGATTCCTTGGGTGAAAAACCAAGAGAAACTAAGGCACTAGTTAATTGTTCACGCCAAGCCGGTTGATGCCCTTGGTATTTGTTGGTTGGGGACAAATCTGCCAATTTGCCTTTAAGTTCTAGGATCAATCGCTGTGCACCTTTTTTACCGATTCCTGGAACCCGCTCAATTGCAGAAGTGTCCTCTTGTGAAATTGCTCGTGCTAAATCTTCAGGGGTTAATGCACCCATAATTGAAAGTGCAACTTTTGGTCCCACGCCGGAAACAGTCTGTACGAGTTCGAAAAGGTTGCGAATTTCATCGCTTAGAAAACCGAATAAAGTTAAAGAGTCTTCGCGAACAACAAGTGAAGTAAATAACGTTGTTGGTGCCCCAAGGGTTAATCCTGAACTTGTTGCAGGGTTGATTAATACGCTCAGCCCTACTCCCCCAACTTCAATAATGCATCTATCAATTGCTATCGATCGAACCGTCCCAGTTAATGTAGAAATCATTTACCCACGTAGTTTCCGCAGACGCGATTTCTCTGCCGCCACTGCTTGATTAATGCGCGCGGTAGAACCGCCTCTCCAAATATTACAAATCGCAAGAGCCAAGGCATCAGTTGCATCGACAGGTTTTGGTATAACCTCTAGGTTAAGGATTTTTTGGACCATTTGTGCAACTTGCGCCTTATTTGCACGACCTGAACCTGAAACAGCTGCTTTAACTTCGCTAGGTGTATGCATCATGACCGGAATTCCAGCTTTGGCTGCAATCAACAAAGCAATTCCGGCAGCTTGGCCAGTTCCCATTACGGTTCGAACATTGTGCTGAGCAAAAACTCGTTCAACTGCGATTACATCCGGATTCCAAAGCGAGATCCACTCATTTAAACCTTTATCTATTTCGAGCAACCGTACTTCCAATGGCATATCCGAAGGGGTCATGACAACCCCAACTCCAACCATTGTTAATGGAGAACCAGGACTACCCTCGACAATTCCGATTCCACAGCGCGTAAGACCTGGGTCAATACCAAGTACGCGCATGTGCCTACCTTCTTCTTAATTAATGCATGAAGTGCATGTGAAGTTTAAAGCCTACGGCCAGCTGCGTCAGAAATTAATCTAGGCTCGCCATGACCTCGTCTGAAACATCGAAATTGCTGTAAACATTCTGCACATCATCTAGCTCTTCAATGGCATCAATGAGTTCGAATACCTTTTTAGCTCCATCAGCATCAAGGGGGATCGTCATCGATGGCAGGAACGAGGAATCAGCCGACTCATAATCGATCACTGCAGTTTGCAACGCAGTTCGCACTTGCACCAAATCCACTGGTTCGCATACAACTTCAAAAGATTCGCCTAAGTCATTTACTTCTTCAGCGCCTGCTTCTAGCACGGCCTCTAAAACCTTATCTTCAGTTAGGCCGTCAACTTTATTAACAATTATCACGCCTTTTCGATTGAACAAATAAGACACTGAACCCAAATCAGCCATTGAACCGCCATTACGGGTTACTGCTACTTTTATTTCAGATGCAGAGCGATTGCGGTTGTCTGACAAACACTCAATCATTATTGCAACACCATTTGGGCCATAGCCCTCATACATGATTGTGATCCAGTCTTTTGCGCCAGCTTCTAAGCCTGCGCCACGTTTAATTGCACGTTCGATGTTGTCTGCAGGCATCGAAGATTTCTTAGCCTTTGTGA
>CAINSH010000124.1 GCA_903852955.1 uncultured Actinomycetes bacterium
GGACCTACAACTACAACTTCATCATTTGGTCCATACCAAACTGGAATTCGGTGTCCCCACCATAACTGACGCGAAATACACCAGTCATGCATGTTGTCTACCCAGTCAAAATATCGAGGTTCTAACTCTTTAGGTTCAATTGTTACTGAACCATTTCGCACTGCATCTGCAGATGCTTTAGCAAGCGGTGCAACTTTTACGAACCATTGCTTAGATAAACGCGGTTCAACGGTTGTATCGCAACGTGAACAGTGACCAACTGCGTGAATATATGGACGCTTTTCGGCAACGATTCTTCCCATTGAGCGAAGTTTTTCTACAACGGCAACGCGAGCTTCGAATCGGTCCATGCCATCAAATTCAGTACCCGTGCCATCCATGACGCCGTGCTCATTCATGATGACAACAAATGGCACATTGTGTCGAACGGCCATTTCAAAGTCATTTGGGTCATGAGCTGCAGTTACTTTTACCGCACCTGTTCCAAATTCTGGGTCAACTAACTCATCGGCAATAATTGGAATCATTCGGTTAACAAGTGGCAAAAGAACAGTTGTGCCAACCATGTGCTTGTAGCGTGGATCATCTGGATGAACTGCAACTGCGCCATCGCCCATCATTGTTTCGGGGCGTGTGGTTGCAACAGTAATACTTTGTTCGCCTTCACCGTAACGAACTGAGACAAATTCACCAGCATCATCTTGATGCTCTACTTCAATATCTGAAAGTGCGGTTAAGCAACGTGGACACCAGTTGATAATTCTTTCGGCGCGATAAATTAATCCCGCATCGTGCATCTTTTTAAATAGAGTCACAACGGAGTTAGACATTGCCTCATCCATCGTGAAACGTTCGCGCGACCAATCAACTGAGGATCCCAAACGTTTCATCTGTTCAAGAATCGCTCCGCCAGATTCGGCTTTCCATTCCCAAACTTTCTTAACAAACTCTTCTCGCCCAAGATCATGGCGTGACTTTCCATCTGCAGCTAACTGTTTTTCAACAACGTTTTGCGTGGCGATACCTGCATGGTCCATTCCAGGTAACCATAAAACTTCAAAGCCCTTCATGCGCTTCATGCGCGATAGGCAATCTTGCAATGTCTGATCTAAGGCGTGACCAATATGTAAAACACCAGTCACATTTGGAGGCGGCAATACAATTGAAAAAGCTTCTTTACTTGAAGCCGCATCAGCAGTGAAATAGCCAGCATCAACCCACTTTTTATAGAGGGGTGCTTCGATATCTGCTGGTGAAAAACCAGATGCTAGGTCGCCGGACATGAGGAGCAGTCTAGATTACGCGCTCTTCTCCTCTTGACCTTTAGTTCCGCGTGAACGCTTTGGAATATCTCCGGTGCGTTTAACAAATGTTGGTTCTGCCCCGTTTTGGATGCAATCTTTGGTCACACTGACCTTTGCAATATCTCCACGGCTAGGTACGTCATACATCACACCTAGAAGTACTGATTCCATGATTGCACGAAGGCCACGTGCGCCAGTGCCACGGTCTAGTGCCAAGTCGGCAATTGCATCAAGGGCTTCAGAATCAAATTCGAGTTCGACGTTATCTAGATCAAACAGACGTTGATACTGCTTAACGAGTGCGTTCTTTGGTTCGGTCAGAATCTGCATAAGCGCTTCTTTGTCCAAGTTTTCAACACTTGTAAGTACAGGCAAACGGCCAATGAACTCTGGAATCATTCCAAACTTTAATAAATCCTCTGGCATTACATCAGCAAAGATATCTTTGCGATTCTTATCTGCGGCATCTTGAAGTGTTGCGTTGAAACCAACACCTGATTTACCAACACGGCTCTCGATAATTTTTTCCAGACCAGCAAAGGCGCCACCGACGATAAACAAAACATTTGTTGTATCAATTTGGATAAATTCCTGATGTGGATGCTTGCGACCACCCTGAGGAGGTACAGAAGCCACAGTACCTTCTAGAATTTTAAGAAGTGCTTGCTGAACGCCTTCACCTGATACATCTCGGGTAATAGATGGATTTTCAGATTTGCGCGCAACTTTATCAATTTCATCGATATAGATAATTCCTGTTTCAGCCTTTTTAACATCGTAATCTGCGGCCTGCAAAAGCTTAAGCAGAATATTTTCAACATCTTCACCAACATAACCCGCTTCGGTTAGCGCGGTTGCATCTGCGATAGCAAAGGGAACATTGAGCATGCGCGCCAGTGTTTGCGCCATAAGAGTTTTACCGCAACCAGTTGGGCCAAGTAATAAAATATTTGATTTGGCTAATTCAATTTGATCTTCGCGATTGCCGCTTTGAACGCGCTTGTAGTGGTTGTAGACCGCAACAGATAAAGATTTCTTGGCACGATTTTGACCAATGACATATTGATCTAAGAATTCAAAGATTTCCTGTGGCTTTGGAAGTTCAGCTAAACCTAAAGAGGTAGCTTCGGAAAGTTCTTCAACGATGATCTCGTTACAGAGTTCGATACATTCATCGCAAATATAAACGCCAGGGCCGGCAATTAATTTTTTAACCTGTTTTTGAGTTTTTCCGCAAAAGGAACATTTCAGCAGGTCGCTAGTTTCGCCGATTCTGGTCATGGGTAAATTTTAGATTCATACTGCTTTTTATGCGTGGGTTTTTACGCCTGACCCTGTTCGCCCTGAGAATAATTAGCTGGCATTCGCATATCTTTCACACCAGGAACACGAAGAATTGCAACGCACGCAATTAAATGGAAAATTGAAGCTCCAATAAGTAACTCCTTCTCACCAAACAAAGCAACGGCCGGACCAACTATCGCCATTCCAACCGGCATTAATCCAGTTGAACCCATGTGATCAATAGAAAAGACCCGACCTTGTAAATGTGTAGGAACTTCACGTTGTACTGCGGAGGACCACCATGCCTCCCAAGGTCCAACTGAAAATCCTGAAAGCAAGAAAGCAACAACAACAAAGGTTTCAGAAATTGGAAAGGCCAGTGACAAAGGAGCGATGATGACAAATGCCCACATGAAAATGGATACATAGCCCTCATGCTTTACTTTTATTTTCACACACAATATTGCCGACACAATGGCGCCAATTGAAAAAGCTGAGGTTGCAATTGCAAATGGAGTGTTTGAGTTAAATTCACGCCTTGTAATAATTGGCAGTAGTACCTCTTCGGCTGCAATAACCGCCATTAATTGAAATGACACCATAAGTATCATTGCGCCAATCCAAGGAATATCTCGCACAGTTCGCAGACCTTCGCGAAGTTCGACAAAGAAATTTTCTTGTGGCTTCTTATCACCATTAATATCTTCTTGAATTTTGCTTAAAAAATATGTTCCCAGTGCGAATGCTAATGCTGTAAATAAAAAGGTCAGTCGCCCACCTAATAATAAAATTGATAATCCACCAATTCCTGGACCAAGAATTGTTGCAGTTCGGACGACAATATTTCGCGCAACATTTGCGGCCGGTAACTTATCTTCAGGAACCAAACTGGGCATAATCGCACCAGCTGCTGATGCGCCAAATGCATCGCCAATACCAACCAGAAGCACTGCGATTCCCAGTATGTAACTAGGAAGAGTTGGAGCAGAAACAAAAACCATTGAGAAAACTACTGCTGCTCTAAAAAGATCTGCAGTAATCATCACTTGTTTGCGAGGCAATCGATCTACCCAGACACCTGCAATTGGAGCAAATACAACGCTTGCAAGTATTCGTGCGCCAAGAATTAAACCTAGTGATGTAGCAGAACCACCTGCATCAAGAACTGTTACAGCAAGTGCAATTGGAAATGCTGATGCACCTAAAACGAAAATTGTTGTAGAAAACCAAAAGAGCCGGTACCCCTTGATTGACCAAAGGGAGCCCGGCTCAAATAGTTTCATGCGAATAGATTACTTGGCTGGCTTAGCCTTACGTGATGCCAGTACTTGATCAATGATTCCGTATTCAACGGCTTCATATGCAGTAAGAATCTTGTCTCGTTCGATGTCTTTACGAATTTCTTCAGATGATTTCACAACGTGGCGTGACAAAAGATCTTCTTGCAGGCGAGTAATTCGATCGATTTCGCGAGCTTGAATTTCAATATCAGATGCCTGGCCGCCACCTTCTGATGAAGGTTGGTGAATCAAAATTCGTGAATGTTCTAGTGCGTAACGCTTGCCCTTTGCACCGCCTGCAAGAATTACCGCTGCTGCAGATGCTGCTTGACCCAAGCAAATTGTGCTGATGTCTGGGCGAACAAACTGCATAGTGTCATA
>CAINSH010000125.1 GCA_903852955.1 uncultured Actinomycetes bacterium
AAAAGTGAAGCAGCAATCTGCGGCAGATGCGAAATGCGGGCTACAGCCTTGTCATGATCCTTGGCATCTAGAACTACTGGTGTTGAGCCGAGCAGTTCAATTAGCTCTTTGGCCTTTTCAATGGAAGCAGCGGAAGTTTGGTCCGTTGGCGTAAGAATCCAGGTGCGCGAAAGAAACAGGTCACTGCGGGCAGACTCGGCTCCCCCGACTTCACGCCCTGCCATTGGGTGAGTTGGTACGAAAGAACTCATAGGAAGCTTCGATGCCTGAACCTTTTCTATAGGTTCAGTTTTAACACTACATACATCCATAAACGTTGAGTTTGGGTTTAGCTGATATTGCTGCTCTATGACCTCAGAGAAGGCTTTTAATGGGGTGGCAATTACGATTAGTTCGGGTTCTAAAATCTGCACAGAACCAGTTAGATCTGAAGCCAAACTTTGATTGTTGCTATCAATATCGACCATCTCAACTGGAATTTTGGCAGCAGCAAGGGCCAAACCAATTGACGTTCCTATAAGGCCAGCTCCTACTACGCGCACTGAATGCAGCATTTATTGGGCTATATCTCGACGAAGTGCGCTAGCACCGTGAAGGTAAATATGGGCGATCTCGGCGTGGTTTTTGCCGCTTTCAATGTGCAGCATGGCGCGTATTGTCCTAGCCAGCCCACCTGGAACATCAACTTCGACCGAGCCTATTAGTGGAACAGAGGCAAATCCAATCTCCCGACACGCTGCAGCCGGAAAAGCTGCATCGAGATCCTTAGTGGATGTGAAAAAGACTGAAATCACATTTTCGGGTGTAAGTGAGTTCGCTTCCATAATCGCCAACATAAGCTCCTTTACACCTGCAGCAATAGCCTCAGGCGTATTTGCGCTCACTTGAGTAGCGCCACGAACGGCTCGAATGGACATGGGATAAGGGTACCTTTCTCGGTCACTTTTCTGCTCAAATTTGATTAGTTATCTAGTTATTAAATTATTTATCGATAAAACCTTTTAACGTTATTTAATTTGCTTTCACTCTTTGTTCAGCCTTGATCGGAACAAATCATCAAAATCGATAAACCGATAATATTTCGCATATTCATGCGCACTAATTATCGACTAATAGATATTAAGGAAATTATTATCGATAAAACCATTTAACGATTAAAGCGTTATTATCGATTTATAGTAAAGACGCTATAACCCTAAAACGTTACGTAGATTTGTTAATTCTCCCGAATTCAGGTTTCTCCAGCGGCCTTCGGGAGTGTCCCCCAAAGAGATCGGTCCGAAGTGTGTCCGGATCAGACGCAGTACTTGAACATCGACGGCCTCCATCAGCCGTCGAATAATGTGATACCTGCCCTCATGAATTGAAACCTCAAGCCACGTAGGCGAAAGTTCCTTATACGTCAGAACGCGTCCCATCCCATCTTCAAGCTCGATTCCTTTTAGCAGGATTTTGTCGATTCCAACAGGAAGTTTTCCCTCGTGTTCAATGATGTATGTCTTTTCAAGGCCGTAAGAGGGGTGAGTTGCTCGGAAGGTTAAATCGCCATCATTTGTCAGCAAAATTAGACCTTCTGAGTCCTTATCCAGGCGACCCACATGAAAGAGGCGTTCCTTTCGCAGATCTATAAAATCGCTCAAAGATGGTCGACCATCTGGGTCATACATGGTTGACAAAACACCCTTTGGTTTATGAAGTACAAGATAACTCTTAGACAAAGAACGAGTAATTGTCTCACCATCAACCATTACATTAACTAATTCAGGGTCGAATTTGGAGCCCATTTCACGGATTACGAATCCATCGACTGAAACTCGCCCAGAATCTATGAGCTCATCAGCCCCACGACGGCTAGTTATACCTGCATCAGCGATTATCTTATTAAGGCGCATTTGGCCCATGGCTATCCTCCCGACAGTCAGGGGGTAAAGATAGCGCGAAGGTTAGTCAGTTAGCGAATCGAGGATTTCATCTAGACCGTCAAGATCTGGAAGGTATGGTGCAAGGGCTGGAAGATCTTCTAGCGAGTTAAGGCCCAACCGCTCTAAGAAATAGCTTGTGGTCTTATACAAAATCGCGCCTGTTTCATGCTCTAAGCCCGACTCTTCGACTAATCCACGCGTTACCAAGGTCTTCATTACCGCTTCAACGTTTACCCCACGGATGGCAGAGACACGGGCTCTAGAGACCGGCTGGCGGTATGCAATCACTGAGAGGGTCTCAAGTGCTGCCTGAGTTAGGCGCGATTGTTGGCCATCTAAAACGAATTTCTCGACCGCTGAGCTAAATTCTGGGCTGCTATAAAAACGCCATCCTCCGTTGACTTTGCGCAGGCAAAAGCCTCGATCCTCATAACTGGTTTCAAGGCGTGCAAGGGCCATTTCAACCTCTTCGACCGTCTTTTCTAGCACCTGCGCCAGGGTCAGCTCAGAAACTGGCTCATCCACGACCATCAGTATCGCCTCGATTGAACGCTCAATCTCTACATTACTCATTAACACTGCCCTCATTCGCTTCGTCATTTTCTAAAAACACGGGGATATCAAACTCATCGGTGACCTCAACCTCGCCGGTTTCAGAGCCAGTCCAGCTAATTTGAAGCTCGCCCAGAGCCATAACTTGGTCAAAACGCAAGACCCCTTGGCGATAGAGATCAAGCAGGGCCAAAAAGCGCGCCACAATAACCATGGTGTTTTCGGCATCAGATACTAGATTTCTAAAACTCATACTCTTTGAGCGGCGCAAAGCCTCAACCACTAGTCGAGACTCTTCGGCAACGCTTACTAAAGGCCGATGTAGATGCTCGACGCTGACATGCGGGGCAACCTTTGGAGTCAATACGCGCTCGGCAATGGCGGCAAAGCGTTGAGGTCCTACCCCAATGAGAACCTCAGGCAAGAGGGCGCTAAGCGTTGGATCTAGCGCCACAACGCGTGGGAAGTACTTATCGGCCAGAGTAATACGCTCGTTAAAGGTTGCAGCGATCTCTTTAAAGGCCCTGTACTGCAGCAATCGGGCAAAGAGGATGTCTCGGGCCTCTAGTAAAGCTAAATCCTCTTCATCTTCGATCTCACCGCTAGGCAGCAAACGCGCTGCTTTAAGGTCTAGGAGCGTGGCAGCAACGACAAGAAACTCAGTAGCCTGATCAAGGCGCCAACCTTCACCCGATGCCTCGAGAGATCTGATGAAGGCGATGAACTCATCTGTAACCAGGCTCAAGGAGATTTCAGTGATATCCATCTTGTGGCGTGAGATGAGTTGAAGCAAAAGATCAAAAGGGCCATCAAAGTTGTCCAGGTGTACGGAAAAGCCACCTGTGGCAGCGTTTACATCCGTTGACTCTTCAACTGACAAATCCATTGGACCACCCTACTTCACAGTTGCTCGACTTTGGCCTAACGCGTAGGCTCGCGCGCATAGTTCTAAAAGGAGGTTTGACGCTTGAACGCTAAATCGACAAATCAAGATGATGTGGCAACTACTGCAACTCTGCTTGGAAAATCAGCAGCAAGTATTCCTGCACCTGCGAGTATCGCCGAGCACGGAAATGCAAAAGTAATTGCGATCTTCAACCAAAAAGGTGGCGTAGGAAAGACAACAACCACAATCAACCTTGGAGCATCTCTTGCTGAGTTAGGTCGAAGAGTTCTGCTGGTCGATTTCGATCCGCAAGGTGGTTTATCACTTGGCTTAGGAGTTAACGCCCACTCATTGCCTCTAGAACAAACTGTTTATTACGCACTCATGACTCCGACTGCAAACATTGACTCGATTGTTTTGAAGTCAGCAGTTCCGGGCTTGGATTTTCTCCCAGCTAACCGTGACTTAGGTACAGCTGAAACAACGTTAGGTGCTGAAATTGGTGGCCAGCAATATCTCAAGCGTGCCCTAGGTTCATTGCGCGATTACTACGATGTAATTTTGATTGACTGCCAGCCAACAATGGGTCAGTTAACTATTAACGCACTCGTTGCAGCAGATGAAGTAATTGTTCCGCTGCAGTGCGAATACTTTGCATTACATGGCTTCATTGAACTCAAGGGAAATCTAGATAAAGTAAAAACTTTCCTAAACCCTGATTTAAAACTCATCGGAATTCTTGCAACCATGTATGACAAAAAGACTTCACATAACCGACAGGTTCTTGAAAGAATTCTTGAACAGTTCCCAAGTGATGTATTTGAAACGATAATCGCAAAGACAATTCGTTTTCCTGAAACGACAGTAGTTGGTGAACCAATTACTACGTATGCAACTTCTTCCGGCGGAGCTGCTTCATATCGCCGACTTGCACGTGAACTAATTGCCCGAGGAGGCGCACGATGACCCGCAGAGCTAATCTTCCAGGTGCCGATGAACTATTTCGTTCTAATGCACCAGCATTAAGCGCTGTACCAGCACAAGCCGAAGCTCCTGCTCCCCTAGTGCCTCCAGCGATCACAACACCTAAGGTTGCATCAAGTAAAAAAGGTGTTCGCACTATTGCGCGTCGCCGTGTAACTACAGTTGATCGTTCACCATCTGGTCGCGAACGCCACGACGAGAAAATAACGGTTTATCTCTCTCCTGATGAACTTTTCGATTTAGACCAAGCTCGATTGCAGCTACGTGGTGACCTCGGTTTGGCTGTCGATCGAGGACGTATTGTTCGCGAATCTATCGCTGTAATTATTGCTGATCTTGAAGCGAAAGGCGATCAAAGTATTCTTGCTCGCCGACTTCGCGGTCTGTAAATAATTAATCGCGTGCCCGAGGGTGCGCAAGTGAATAGGTTTCACGGACTTTATCGATCCGTGGAGCCAACCTGCATACTATCCTAAAAAAATCACAATAGAATTTTAAACAAGTTCGGGTTCTAGTTTAATTTGTAGTGGAAAATTATTACTACGAGCATGTACAGTTACTTCAATACCTTTTTGCTCGGCAATTTCATATGGCAATACCGCTACCACCGCAGATCCGTCATTATGAATATCTTCAGTGATTTTTAATGCTGTTTCAGTAGTGTAATTGAAAAAATTAATTAACGTTTCAATTACAAAATCCATAGTTGTTTCGTTATCATTTAAGTAGATAATTTTAAACATTGGTGGTTCTTGTAATTCTATTATTGATTTTGTAATCGTTTCGGTACTTGACATCAATGTTCCTTTAATGTAGTGGAAAGCAACATGCCCTCCACTGTATTTACACTATTATACTACGATTTGTATGTAATAGCAATTGTTTTAGGCTTCATTGCCTCGGGCAAATGACGTTCTAATTTGATAGTTAAAATACCATCTTTGGCAACGGCGCTGTTTACCTCAACATAGTTGTCGAGAGTAAACGAGCGAATCCAACGA
>CAINSH010000126.1 GCA_903852955.1 uncultured Actinomycetes bacterium
GATGGTTGGGAACTCGTTCAAGTGGTTCCAGCTCCAGGAACTGGCGAACAGCTAGTTGCTTACATGAAAAGAGAGATTGCATGAATACAGTTGACGTCCGCGCAAAGTTGAAGGAACTTGGTCTTGAACTCCCTGTTGCTGCTAAGCCCGTTGCGGCTTATGTTCCAGCGATTCGTACAGGAAATATTGTATTTACGGCAGGCCAGCTTCCATTAGTTAATGGTGAAATGGCTGGCACTGGAAAAGTTGATGGCGAAATAACTCCAGAGCGCGCTAAAGAGTTGGCACAAGTGTGTGCACTAAACGCACTTGCTGCAGTTGAAACGGTTGCAGACGTAAATAAGATTACAAAGATTGTTCGCGTAGTTGGTTACGTAAATGGCGTACCTGGCTATATCAATGCACCAGTAGTTGTTAATGGCGCGAGTGAGTTATTTTTAGCAATCTGGGGCGATGGCGCAAAGCACGCTCGAAGTGCCGTTGGAATTGCAGAATTGCCACTTAATTCACCAGTAGAAATTGAACTAACTGTGGAGATTACAGACTAACTATTTACCGCGCTTTGACAGGCGTTCGAAATCTGTGATCAATACTGCACGCCCATCAAGCTTTAACCAGTTACGGCCTGCAAAATCTGCAAGAGCCTTATTAACTGTTTCGCGCGATGCGCCAACTAATTGTGCAAGTTCTTCCTGAGTTAGATCATGATGAACGTACAAACCTTCATCGGTTTTCTTACCAAAGCGTTCACCAAGATCAATGAGAGCCTTGGCAACACGGCCTGGAACGTCTGAGAAAACTAAATCACCAACTGCTTCATTTGTGCGACGTAGACGTTGGGCCAAACGCGCAAGTAAGTGAAGAGAAACATCTGGGTTTTCGCGCAGCCATGGAATTAATTTTTCCTGGCCCAAGCTCAAAAGTTTTGCATCGGTGACTGCAGTTGCAGTTGAAGTACGTGGACCTGGATCAAACAAACTTAATTCGCCAAACATTTCGCCAGGACCAAGAATTGAAAGAAGGTTTTCACGACCATCACCGCTTGATGTTCCCAGTTTTAGCTTTCCTTCAACAATCACGTATAGGTGATCGCCTTCGGCGCCTTCGGCAAACAAGATTCCACCTTTAGCGATCTTTACAAGATCCATCGAGGCGCGAAGTGAAGCAGATGCTGCTTCATCGAGGGCAGTAAATAGCGGGGCTTTATGTACAGCATCTAGATCTATGGGCACGAGTAGTACTTTAGCGCCATGACCGTAGATAAAGAAACCCGCTCGCAAGCCCGGGCTATTTATCGGATTTTGGTAAAGACATATCCAGAGATTCGGTGCGAACTAGATTTCAAAAACCCGCTGGAGTTAATAGTTGCAACGGTTCTCAGCGCTCAATGCACAGATAAGAGAGTTAACACTATTACCCCGGCGGTATTTAAGAAATACAAAACCGCAAAGGCCTATGCAGAAGCAGATATACATGAGCTTGAAGAACTGGTCTTTCAGGCTGGTTTTTATCGTGCCAAAGCTCGTCATATAAAAGGAATTGGAATTAAATTATTGACCGAGTTTGATGGGAAAGTTCCGCGCACATTAGAAGAGTTAATTACTTTGCCAGGAGTGGGGCGCAAAACTGCAAACGTTGTTTTGGGACATGCATTTGATATCCCAGGTATAACTGTAGATACACATTTTGGTCGTTTGTCTCGCCGCTTTGGTTGGACGAAAGATATGGATCCAGTAAAAGTTGAGCGAACAGTTGGGGAGTTAATTCCGCAAGCAGAATGGACGAATTTATCTCAACGCATGATTTGGCACGGTCGCCGTATCTGTCATTCACGCAAACCTGCATGTGCAGCATGTCCAGTCGCAAAATTGTGTCCTAGTGTAGGTATTGGTGAAATGGATATCCCAAAAGCGAGATTATTAGTTAAGACCGATAAGGATTTTCGATGAAAAAGCTTGTGGTAGCGGTTGCAATTTTAATGCTCACTGCTTGTGCTGATTCAACTGAAAAGATTGCTGGGCAAGTTGTTACATGTTCAACAATCATAAGTTTTTCAAGTGATAAACCAATTAATTTGGATTGCCTTGATGGTTCAAAAGCAGTTGCGATAAATTCAGTTAAAGGCCCAGCGATAATTAATGTATGGGGCTCTTGGTGTGGTCCGTGCAAAGAAGAGATGCCAATATTGCGCAGCTTTTACAAAAAGGCACAAGGGAAAGTTCAACTCATTGGTGTAGATGTTGAGGAAGCATCAATTCAAGACGGGCGCATATTTGTGCAAGACAACGGCATAACGTGGCCAAATTTGTTTGATTCAGATGGTCGATCTCGTGCCTATTTTGGAATGGGCGTTCCGGTTACATGGTTTATCTCAGCCGACGGTAACGTGGCGTATAAGCACGTAGGTGTACTTAAAAATGAAATCGAATTAATCTCACTAACCTCTAAATATTTAGGCGTAGAGCTTTAATCCTCATCCTTTGCACCTTGTAAGCCAGCGGCAATTAGCTTCATAACATTTGGATCTGCCAAAGTTGTTGCATCGCCAACTACTCGATCTTCAGCCACATCGCGTAATAAGCGGCGCATAATTTTGCCACTTCGAGTTTTTGGTAGTTCATTGACTATCAAAATCTGACGAGGCTTAGCGATTGCACCAATCTCTTTCGCCACGTGATTACGTAGCTGAGTATTGAGTTCTTCGCCATCGGCATGTGCGATACCGCCACGTAAAATTACGAAAGCAACGATTCCTTGTCCAGTCATTGCATCGGCTGCGCCGACAACGGCTGCTTCAGCAACGGCTTCATGTGAAACCAATGCCGATTCAACTTCAGTTGTAGAAATACGGTGACCAGATACGTTCATAACGTCATCGACTCGACCTAATAACCAGATTGAACCTTCATCATCTAATTTTGCGCCGTCACCTGCAAAATAAATTCCTTCAAAGCGTGACCAATATGTTTCCTTGTAGCGCTCATCTTCACCCCAAACGCCACGTAACATCGCTGGCCAAGGTTGATCAAGAATTAAATAACCGCCATGTCCATCAGCGACAGGTTTTGCATTATCGTCCACAACTTTTGCACTGATTCCTGGAATTGGGCGCATTGCAGAACCTGGTTTGGTTGCTGTTACGCCTGGCAAAGGTGAAATCATGATTGCGCCAGTTTCTGTTTGCCACCATGTGTCAACAATTGGACAACGGTTTCCACCAATAATTTCGCGGTACCACATCCATGCTTCAGGATTAATTGGTTCACCCACTGAGCCAAGCAAACGAAGTGATGAAAGATCGTGCGCCTTTGGAAATTCATCGCCCCACTTCATCCATGTGCGAATAAGTGTTGGAGCGGTGTACAAAATAGTTACTCCATATTTTGCGATAATTTCAAAGATGCGACCCTTATGAGGTGTATCAGGTGTGCCTTCATACATTACTTGTGTTGCGCCATTTATTAGTGGGCCATAGACAACGTAAGAATGGCCAGTTACCCAACCAACATCAGCAGTACACCAATAGACATCAGTCTCTGCTTTGATATCGAAGACCATCTTGTGTGTGTATGCCACTTGAGTGAGATAGCCACCAGTTGTGTGAAAAATTCCTTTTGGCTTAGCAGTAGTTCCGGATGTGTAAAGAATAAATAGCGGGTGCTCGGAATCAAAGAATTCAGGCTTATGTTGCGCACTTTGGCGTTCCATAATTTCATGCCACCAAATATCGCGAGATGAATCCCACGCAGTTTCTTGCTTTGTGCGTTGTACAACTAAGACTTTTTCAACATTTGTTGCACCTTTAAGCGCTTCATCTACCGCAGGCTTGAGTGCAAATGCAGCACCTTTTCTAAATCCACCATCGGAAGTAATAACTAACTTTGCATCTGCATCTTGAATGCGTGACAAAAGTGCATCAGCTGAGAAACCACCAAAGACAACTGAATGTGGTGCGCCAATACGTGCGCATGCCAACATTGCAATTGCTGCCTCAGGAATCATCGGCATATAGATCGCAACTCGATCGCCAGCTTTTACGCCAAGTTCAATAAGTGCGTTGGACGCTTTCTTAACATCATGCAACATTTGAGCATAAGTTATTGTGCGAGTATCTCCTGGTTCGCCTTCAAAATAATA
>CAINSH010000127.1 GCA_903852955.1 uncultured Actinomycetes bacterium
AAAGGCACGCGTCTGCGTATGGCCTTTCGCGAAATCTTTGGCCACACCAAGATGTTTAATTTCACGGTTGTTGGTTTTGCCCACTGGTTTGTCATGGTCGGCTTCGTTGTTTTGTTTGGAACTTTAGTCACCGCGTACGGTCAATTAATTAATCCGCGCTTTGCATTGCCAATCATTGGTCATTTCTGGGTTTATGAATACATCACCGAATTGATTGCTTGGGCAACTGGAATCGGAATCGTTACTTTAATTGGGATTCGTCAAGTAACACGTCTTCGTAACAAGCGCTCACGTTTTTATGGCAGCGGAATGCTTAAAGCGTATTATGTTGAATTCACAATCTTGCTTATTGTTTTTTGTGTTGTTGCCCTGCGCGGACTCGAAGGTGCACTCTCTGAAGAAACCGCCTGGAATCGTCACTTTGTAACTACTTGGTTTGTAGCAAAGATCTTTAAAGCTTGGACTCTGCCTGAAATTATTTCTGCGATTCAATTAGTTGCCGCTATCAAAATCATCGGCTCGATGACCTGGTTCATTGTTATCGCAAGTAACTTAACAATGGGTGTTGCTTGGCACCGTTTCTTGGCACCATTTAATATTTTCTTCCGTCGAAATGCTGATGGAAAATCATCACTTGGACCACTTCCTGAAATGTTGTCTCATGGGGAAGTTGTTAACTTTGAAGATCCAAAAGATGACGATGTTTTTGGTTTAGGCACACGCGCCGACATTACCTGGAAGGGTTTGTTGGACATGACTTCATGTACCGAGTGCGGACGTTGCCAATCACAGTGCCCGGCTTGGCATACCGAAAAACCATTGTCTCCCAAGCTTTTAATCATGGCTATGCGCGATCACGCTTTTGCTAAGACAGTTGAAACTGAAAATATGGTGGGCGAAAACGCAGCTATTACTTCAGATATTTTGTGGTCTTGTACATCTTGTGGTGCATGCGTGAATGAATGTCCAGTTGATATCGAACACATCGACCACATTGTAAATATGCGTCGCTACCAAGTAATGGTTGAGTCAGATTTTCCAAGTGAACTTGGTGGAACTTTCCGTAACTTAGAACAATCTGGAAATCCATGGGGTGCAAATAAGAATGATCGCGAAGCTTGGATTGCTGAGTGTGATTTCCCAATCAAAGTTGTAGAAGGTGTTTTGGCTGATGAAGTTGAATATCTATTCTGGGTTGGTTGCGCAGGTGCATACGATGAACGTGCACGCAAGACCACTAAAGCAGTTGCTGAACTTTTGTACATGGCTGGCGTTGAATTTGCTGTTCTTGGTAAGAAAGAAACTTGTACCGGAGATCCAGCCCGACGTGCTGGTAATGAATTCTTGTATCAAATCATGGCCGCTGAAAATATTGAGACTTTCAAGGAAGTTTTTGCTGATCGGCCAAAGGGTAAGAAGAAAGTTGTTGTTACGTGCCCTCACTGCTTTACAACTATCGGTCGCGATTATGCACAAAGTGGTTTTGAACTTGAAATGGTCCATCACACTCAATTACTTAATCAACTAGTGCGTGAAAAGAAATTGCTTCCAATCAAGATGAGTCATACTGCAATGACGTATCACGATCCTTGCTACCTAGGTCGTCACAATGAAATTTATCAACCACCGCGTGAAATTCTTGAAGCAACTGGTGCACAGATCACTGAGATGCCACGTAATAAAGAACGCTCATTTTGTTGCGGCGCAGGTGGTGGACGTATGTGGATGGAAGAAAAACTTGGAACCCGCATTAATTTAAATCGCGTTGATGAAGCGATTGGCACTGGCGCACAAGAGTTAGCTGTTGCCTGTCCTTTCTGCCGCGTCATGACAACCGATGGAATGAGCTCTCGCGAGTCAGCCATGGAGGTTCTAGACGTAGCTCAAGTGTTGCTCCGCTCAGTTAAGGGGTAAATCTGAGTCCATTCTCAGGAATCTCCCAGATGGTGGGAGCATTGTTGAGCCATGACCACAACAGCAGAAAAGACAATGCAGCGCATCCTCGTCGTTGACGATGAGGCAAGTATTAGCGAGTTAATTTCTACCTCGCTGCGATTCGTAGGCTTTGACGTGCGCACCGCAGCTAATGGCGCACAAGCGTTAGCAATGGCGGAAGATTTTAGGCCGCATGCAATGGTTCTAGATGTCATGTTGCCTGATCTTGATGGTTTTGAAGTCTGTAAGAAAATCCGTAACGAAGGTGTTGATACTGGAGTTTTATTCTTAACAGCTAAAGATGGCATGGAAGATAAAGTCAAAGGTTTAACTCTTGGTGGCGATGACTACATGACAAAGCCATTTTCACTTGAAGAGTTGGTTGCACGTTTGCGCGCGCTTCTCCGTCGCACAGGCGTGGATCACATTGAAATAGATGATGAAAAGATGCGCTTTGCCGATCTTGAACTCGATGAAGCTACGCATGAAGTTCGCCGTGCAGGCAACTTACTTGATCTATCTCCAACAGAGTTCGCGTTAATTCGTTACTTAATTATTAACGCTGATCGCGTTGTCTCTAAGTCACAGATCCTTGATCATGTGTGGCAATATGACTTCCGTGGAGATGCAGGAATTGTTGAAACTTATATCTCCTATCTACGCAAGAAAATTGATGCTTTCGATCCGCCACTTATCCATACAGTGCGTGGGGTTGGCTATCGCTTACGAATGCCAGCTAAGTAAAACTGAATGAATTCACCCCTTCGCAATTGGTCACTACGTAACCGTTTAACGGTTGGGGTGTTGATTCTTTCGGCGCTGGGATTTATTGGTGGTGGCCTAGTAGTTCAAACTTCTTTGCGTGGGTATTTGATTGGTCAGATTGACGAACAGCTCACAAGTGTTATTGGTGGCACATCACAACGTCTCAATGCTGCAGGAATTATTAATGACGATGAAGTTAACCCTGGTGAATCAGGCGAAGAAAATGAAAATGGGCGAATGAGTGCCCAAAACAAAGCAGTTACACCGCTTAATCGAATTCCAACATCAATTTCAGTTTCACTCTTAGATAGCAATGGTGCATTCGTTGGAGGAATCGGTGGCGATTTAAACACCAATAGAATCGCAGATTTCATTGTTGGTTGGACACCACAAGAGATTGCAATGTTGGGTGATAGGCCATTTACCCTGCGAACCCAAGGGGAAGATTTTCGTTTAGTTACACAGGTTTTGCCATCTGCTGCCGGATCAGTTGTGGTTGCCCAGTCACTGGCTGATTTTGATAAGACTACGCATAAAGTTGCGCGCGCACTTTTAATTATCGGTTTTATTGTTTTGCTACTTATAGGTTTTGCAGCTCGCCAAGTTATTAAGCTCAGTATGAAACCTCTTGAAGATGTTGAAGCGACTGCAGAGAAGATCGCAGCAGGTGATCTATCTGCACGCCTTGATAACTTTGAACCCGATACCGAAGTTGGTCGTTTAAGTACGTCACTTAACACAATGCTCGAGCGAATTGAAGAGTCTTTCGCTGTGCGAACCGAGAGTGAAGAAAAACTCCGTCGATTCGTTGGCGATGCCAGCCACGAACTTCGGACACCGCTTACATCTATTCGCGGTTTTGCCGAACTACATCGACAAGGCGCAGTACCTGATGGTGAGAAAACTAAAGAGCTACTTGGAAGAATTGAAAAAGAGTCAATCCGCATGGGTGCATTGGTCGAAGATCTATTGCTTCTGGCGCGCCTTGATCAATCGCGTGCGATTGAATCTAAGCCCGTTGATATTGCACATTTAATTAAAGAAACTGTTGCATCGGCATCGGCAGCTGGACCAGATCATCTGATTAATGTTCAAATGCCGAAAGAGTTATTCGTACTTGGGGATTCGGATCGTATTTATCAAGTCTTTACAAACTTATTAGCAAATGCACGTGTACACACACCAGCTGGTACTTCTATTCAAGTGATTGCGCGTCAAGAAGAAGATGGCGTGTATGTCTCTGTCGCCGATAATGGCCCAGGATTAAGTGAGGCCGATCAAAAGCGAATCTTTGAACGATTCTTTCGTGCTGATCCTTCACGCCAACGCCTTAGCCAAGAGGGCAGCGGTTTAGGTTTATCTATTGTTGATTCAGTAATGCAGGCACATGGCGGCAAGGTTGGCGTTAGCTCTAAACCAGGCCAAGGAACGGTATTTACGCTGTTTTTCCCAACAGAAAAAGCTTAGTTCAACGATTCCATTGCTTTAAGAACGGCAATGCGTTCTTGAATTGGTGGATGGGTTGAAAATAACTTTGAAACAGCTTTTGCATCTAAGGGTGACTCAATCCAAATATGTGCAATTGAATTTGATTTCTGCCGAACAACTGTCGAATCCTGTGCAAGAACTTCTAACGCACTTCGAAGCCCGGCTGGGTTTCGCGTAAAAGCTACGGCAGTTGCATCGGCTAATGATTCACGCTTTCTGGAAATTGCAGATTTTAAAAGCATCGCCGCAAGTGGTGCCAAAATTAAAATGAGAAGTGAAAAAACTAAAGCTAAAGGATTAGCGTTGTTGTCACGATCGCGACTGCGCCCACCGCCGAACCACATCATCCGTGTCAGCATATCGCTCAAAATTGCTATCGCCCCGGCTGTAGTAGCAGCCACCGCGGAAACTAAAGTGTCGCGGTTAGCAACGTGCGCCATCTCGTGTGCAATCACTCCTTGAAGTTGATCGCGATCCATCACATCTAAAATCCCAGTCGTAAATGCAATTAATGCGTGCTCTTGATTTCGACCAGTCGCAAAAGCATTTGGTGCACTATCAACAACGATTGCAACTTTTGGCATGGGTAGGCCACTTGCAATCGTTACTTCTTGGATCAAATTAAATAATTTTGGGTTATCTGATTCCTGAATTAACTTTGCACCAGTCATTGTTAAAACTAATTTGTCCGAGCCGTAATACGAACCCCAAACAGAAACCAACGCAATACCTACGGCTACCGGAACAATCGCAGTTGTTGATTGGCCAAAGTAAGTAAGGGCGGCAAAAGCCATAAGCCAAACAAGTACGCCCATACCAATGAGCAAACCGATTGTCTTGCGGCGATTAGCTGCTTGCGCAGTTCTAAAGTTCATTAAAACTTAACGTTCGGAGCTTTGCGATCTTGTGGATTTTCAACTTCGTAAAATTCGCGCTCGGTAACTTTTGCAAAACCTGCAAAGAAGTTAGTTGGCACTGTTTTTACTGCTGTGTTGAGCGAGCGCACATTGTCGTTA
>CAINSH010000128.1 GCA_903852955.1 uncultured Actinomycetes bacterium
AACGTCGCTTGGTTACTGCTATTCCAGGACCAAAATCTACTGAAGCGCTTAAGCGCCGCACAGAAGCGACTACTGCCGGATTGGGAATGGCGATTCCCGTTGTAATCGAACGCGCAAGTGATGCGATCTTGCTCGATATTGATGGTAACCAAATAATTGATTTAGGTTCAGGAATTGGTGTTACTGGGGTTGGAAACTCAACTCAGCGTGTAGTTGATCGTGTAATCGAACAAGTTCAAGCATTTACACATACTTGTTTTACGGTTGCTCCATACATGAACTACATCGAAGTATGCGAAAAACTAAACGCAATCACACCGGGGGATCACAAGAAGAAATCACTTCTACTTAACTCAGGTGCAGAAGCTGTAGAAAATGCCGTAAAGATTGCCCGCCATTACACAAAGCGTCCAGCAATTGTAGTTTTTGAACACAGCTATCACGGCCGTACAAATTTGACTATGGCATTGACGGCAAAGAACATGCCGTACAAAGAAGGCTTTGGTCCATTTGCACCAGAAATTTATCGCGTACCAATGCCATATTCATTCCACTGGGTTGGCGATCAAGCAACTATTTCTGAAGATGCAATCGAAATGGTTACTCATAAGATTGACAAAGAAATCGGCGCACACAATGTTGCTGCAATTTTAATTGAACCAATTCAGGGTGAAGGTGGATTTATTGTTCCACCTAAGGGTTTCTTACCTGCGCTCGCAAAGTATTCAAAAGACAATGGAATTATTTTTATTGCAGATGAAGTGCAAACTGGCTTTGCACGTACTGGCAATATGTTTGCTGTCGAAGATGAAAACGTTGTTCCAGACATGGTGATCACGGCTAAGGGAATTGCTGGTGGATTGCCACTTGCCGGTGTTACGGGTCGAGCCGAAGTTATGGATTCAGTTCATGCTTCAGGTTTGGGTGGAACTTATGGCGGAAATCCAATTGCCTGTGCCGCCGCCCTTGGCGCAATGGAAACTATGGAAGAAGAAAATCTTGTTGCCCGTGCACAACACATCGGTGAAATCCTAGGAACATCTTTGCGTGCGATTGCGGCTAAATATCCAGTAATCGGCGAAGTTCGAGGCCGTGGCGCAATGCAGGCAATTGAATTGGTAGAGCCTGGAACTAAAAACCCAAATACGGCTGCGATGAATGCAGTTGTTAAGTATTGCCAGAGCAAGGGAGTGCTTGTTCTTACTGCCGGTACATACTCAAATGTTGTTCGATTCTTGCCACCGCTAGTTATTACTGATGAATTATTAAAAGATGCCCTAGGTGTTCTTGAAGAGGCTTTTGCTTCGCTTTAATTCATAATTGTTTTATAGCGAGCTAAATCCGCATCACTGGCCTCTGGCCAATTTCTAGCTAAAGCTCGAACACCGTGGGTTTTGAAAGCGTTGATTTTAATTCGCATTTTTGGATTTATTGATCGCAACCAAAATGCAGTGTCAATAAGTTCATTGTCAGAATCATTATGGCCAGGCACAAGCAAAAGACGAACTTCGTAGAGCTTATTGATGGAGTCTAAATACTTAATCGATTCCAGAATCTGCTTATTTGAATTTCCAGTTAACTCACGGTGTTTTTCATCATCTAACGCTTTTAAATCCAGCATGACTCCATCGGTACAGGGGGCAAGTTGATCCCAAATTTCTTGGGTCGCATTTCCATTGCTATCAATAAAAGTGGTTAATTCAGCAAACTCTTCGCAGCTTTTTAACTCTCTAAATAACTGCGCCACAAATTCAAGCTGCACCGTTGCCTCACCACCAGAGACAGTAACTCCTGATATGTAAGGCATCGATTGCCGAATCTGATTTAAAACTTCATCGATACTCATTGAAATGGCACCGGGAGTATGCAAGGGAATAGTTTGTGGGTTATGACATGCCAAGCAGTTGAGGTTACAACCCTGCAAGAAAAGCACGAATCGATTCCCTGGGCCATCGACCCAAGAAAATTTGATGACGCTAGCTACTTGAGCTGGGAGAGCTTTCGGCACTCATCACTCGCTTCACTATTCGTTGATCTACATGCGAATCTTTAACTGAACCGGCACCTAGATAAGTGCTTGCATGTCGTGCACTTGGCATCTTTGCCAAATCAGATTTACGGACTAAATATCCAGTGATGCGAATGAAATCATTACTGTCTAAGTTGAAAGTAAAATCACGCATTCCACTCTTAAATGCTCCGCGAATTACATCGACTACAGCCTGCGGATTCTTAACGGCCGTTTCATCAAATGAAAGCACGTCACTAATTCCGGAAGCAAACAGATGGTGATGGCGCGAAACAGTACGCAAATGGTCAATCAGGGGCGGTTCGGTTCCAATTGGAATGCGAGTTCCAGCAGTAACACCAAGATCTAAATCAATTCCAGATTGTGAATGTAAAAAGGCACGTTCGGCATTGCCATTGCAATATGGCATTTTGCGTTGAGAAACCCAGTTAGCAATAAAACTTGTAATTCGATAGCCCAGATCGTCGGCGGCAATACTGTGCCCGTATGTACCGGCAATACCTTGGCGCTCCATCAACGTATTAACGCACTCGGCCAGACCAAATAATCCAAACATGGCTGAAAATTTATCTAAATCAAGCAGACCTTCTTGAACTAACCAGCTACTGCTATAGAAATTGGATTCTTCGACCAGATAAAGAATTCGTGACTCCATTAACTCTGCAGTTAAATCTAAGTAGTAGGGAAGAGTTGTTTCAAAGAATTTGTCCACGCCGCCATCGCATTCATCAGCCGTGGCCTTCAAATTGATTCGAACTAAAGTATGTGAACCTCCACCAATCTTTAGGGAGTTGTAGCAGCTAACGGCTGCATACTCTGGCCCTAAATCGGTCTGCATCATGGCGTCATTGATAAAGTGCGGCTTACCACAAGCAAAGACCGTATTAACTGCATCTAAAATGTATTCATCACTTGTCAACAAAGGATCTACCTTAAGTGAAATATTAGGTACTACTTGTAGCAGTTCACGTTCCAATTTAAGAATCATTTTAGATACCCGGTTATAGGTAGGGCTTAAATTAGTATGTGCGAAAGCATCAGGAAACATGCGATCAAGTGAAATCCAGAAACGCTTTAATTTGGCATATAGATCTTCTTCACTAACTGCATCAACATAAGGTAAAAGCAGAGAATCTAAATCTCCAAAGTAAACGGGATAGCCAGTAATTGATGGTGTAGCCGAATACATAATAAGTAGAAATGCAAGAGCATCATCGAAATTCTTAGCGGCTGGAAGCTCGAGAAACGTTGAACCGTTATCTAAAACTTTCTTATAATCAGGAAGTAAATAACGTGGTCGATAAGGGGCATTGCCTTCAAACATGTCACAGATAATTCGCTTTTCCAGTGCATCTGCGCATTGTTTTCTGACCGGTGGTGCATCTAAAAGGTTCTCTGCCAAATTAGCTAGATTTGCAACGCGTTGGCGATATGTAAATCGTGGATCATTGACCACATCTCGAATATTTTCTAAAGAAACCATGCTTTCATAATAGATATATCGCGCTTAAATAGATGCGGGCAATCTCTCACTTTGAACGCGAGAGAGTGCTGGCCCCTGAGGGTTAGTTCTCTAACTTATAACCAAGCCCGCGGATGGTTTGAATCAATACTGGATTAGCTGGATCAGCTTCAATTTTTGATCGTAAACGCTTTATATGTACATCGAGCGTTTTTGTATCACCGAAATAATCTCCGCCCCAAACTCGATCGATTAACTGTGATCTAGTTAGAACTCGGCCTGCATTTCGCATCAAGAATTCAAGTAGTTCAAACTCTTTAAGTGGAAGTCCGACAGGTGCACCATTAATTGAAGCTTGGTGTCGAGCAGTATCAAGTTTTATTGGACCAACACTAACGACATCAAAATCAGCATGCTCATCTGAATCTGGAACCCCTCGACGTAGCACTGCCTTGATACGAGCGATTAATTCGCGTGAAGAATATGGCTTAGTTACATAATCATCAGCGCCAAGTTCTAGGCCAACGACCTTATCAATTTCTGCATCTTTAGCAGTTAACATAATAATTGGAACCTGCGAAGTTGTTCGTATAGCTTTACATACATCCACACCTGAAACTTCAGGAATCATTAAGTCCAAAAGAATTAAGTCAGCCCCTTCTTTTGCAAACAAATTGAGCGCTTGGCGTCCATCTTCGGCCACGCTAACTTCAAAGCCTTCTTTACCAAGTAGAAAAGCTAAGGCTTCAGAGAATGATGATTCATCTTCAACTATAAGTATTTTTGTCATTCTGTTATCTCCAAAGGTGTTTCATAGATTGGTAATCTGAATGAAAATGTACTTCCAACATTTGCAACGCTCCAAACTTTTACTTCGCCACCATGTTTTGAAGCAACATGCTTAACGATTGACAACCCCAAGCCAGTTCCTCCGGTTTGGCGAGAACGTGCTGGGTCAACACGGTAAAACCGTTCAAAAATCCGCTCTTGTTCAGATTCGGAAATTCCAATTCCCTGATCCGATACTGAGATATCAATTATTTGTGAATCAACTGTGGTTGTTACTGAAACTTTTGTGCCTTCTGGTGAGTAATTGATGGCATTTTCAATCAAGTTATGAACTGCCATAATCAATTGGTCACGATCACCAAGAACAAACTTCTCGCAATTTTCAAGATAATTAACTGTGATATTTCGATTATCCGCCGTTATTTGGCACTGATCAATGGCTTCTCGAATAATGTAGTCAACGCTTACCTCTTGTGCTAATTGCAGTGGATCTGAATCTTGGACTCTTGATAAATTGATAATTTCTTGGACCAAGTCAGTCAATCTCTTTGCTTCAGACTGCATTCGGGTGGCAAATTTAACAACCGATTCTGGATCATCTTTGGAACCTAACACTGCTTCACTTAATAAGGAAAGTGCACCGATTGGCGTTTTCAATTCGTGAGAAATATTTGCAACAAAATCTCGTCGCACATCATGCACTCTTTGAGCTTCGCTCTCATCACTTAGAAGAACCAAAACTAGATCATCTTTAGTTAGAGGTAAAACTTTTACAGTTAGTTCGTGCTTTCCTTCACCGATAGGTCCTCGAGGGACTTCAATTTTTCCAACTTGTTGATTGTGAGTTCTGCGCACTACACGAACTGTGGCAAGCAGCTCTGAACTTTGAATGCGACCATCTTTAAGGATGCCCAGTGATTCAACCCCGGGAGTTACAAAGATTGGAACTTCGCCTGGCGCTAAAATGAGAGAATCACCTTCTAGAAGGTTGAGAGTTTCAGTGAGCATCTCGGGCAGTGTTCTAGAGTCGGGGGCCTCTAAATCCCTACGCAAGAACTTCATAGGCTGCACTCTATAGGCCTAAATCGCCAGTTCACCTTCTGTTCACCTAAGCAAGGGTCTCTATTCATCACCCCCACATAGGTTTGCCGCCATGGCCCTCATTAGATCTGTATTCCAAGATGAACTAGATAACGTTTCGCAGTCTCTGGTCGACCTTACTGCAATGGTTGCTACTTCAATGCAAAAAGCAACGACTTCAATCCTTACAAGTGATTTAAAACTTGCTGAAGAAGTTATTGCAGCGGATGAAAAGATTGATGATATTCAACATGAGTCTGATACAAATGTCATTGGCATAATCGCTAGACAACAACCTGTTGCATCCGATTTGCGTGCGCTTGTAACAGCGTTACGAATTGGTTCGGATTTAGAGCGCATGGGCGACTTATCACACCATGTAGCAAAAGTTGCGCGCCTTCGTCACCCAAATGCAGCAATTCCTGTCGAGCTTGTAGAAATTGTGCGCGCCATGGGTGATGCAGCAGTTCGAATTACAGAAAAAACCGGAGTAGTGATTGCAACGCGAGATACAGAAATGGCACTAGAAGTAGAACGAGATGATGATGAAATGGATGCATTGCATCGAAAATTGATTTCAGCTCTGATCGAACCTACGTGGAAACACGGAATCGAAACTGCAATCGATTTAACTCTCCTGGGAAGATATTACGAACGGTATGCAGATCATGCTGTATCAGTAGCGCGACGTGTTTATTTCTTGGTAACTGGAAAGTTTGCATCGTAAAATGTCAACACAAGAACTAGTTATCCCGGCGCCTCGACAAATAGAAACCGAGCCAAGGCGCTCGGATAAGATTTTCAGAGGTGTTGTTACAGGTGGTGGCCTTTCTTCGTTGTTAATCCTTGGTCTCATTGCTTTATTTCTTGGCTACCGTGGTTTTGAAGTTTTACGCCAAGAGGGAATTGGATTCATCACTCATTCTGATTGGTCTATCTCCACCGATGACGCAGGTAATGTGGTTGAAAGCCAATTTGGCTTAGCTGCCATGTTGGTGGGAACTATTCTGTGTTCGCTCATCGCAGTTGTCATTGCACTTCCAGTATCGGTTTTTTCAGCACTCTTTTTAAACTTTTATGCCCCTGGTTGGTTAAAAAAGCTTCTGGTCACAATCATCGACATGATGGCCGCTTTTCCTTCAATTCTTTTCGGTATTTGGGGCTTTTTGGTCTTGATGCCAAGTGTTGAGTACTGGGCAAAACTGCTGCACAAATACTTTGGCTTTGTACCGTTTTTCGATATGCAGGTCCCCGTCTTTACGCGTTCACCTTTTGTTGCTGGCGTTGTACTTGCAATTATGATTATTCCAATCATTACTTCAGTATCGCGTGAGATATTTTCTCAAGCACCCCTAGATCGCATTCAGGCCGCATACGCTCTTGGTGCAACGCGCTGGGCAATGATCAAAGCAGTTGTAATTCCGCATGGTCGTGGTGGTGTCATTGGTGGGGCGATGCTAGGACTGGGACGCGCAATGGGCGAAACCGTTGCGGTCTTTACCGTTCTCAATATTGTTTTCCAAGTGAACTGGCAGATGTTGCTAGGAGCTGGCGGAAACGTTGCTTCACTAATTATTCTGAAATTTGGCGATGCTAGTCCTTATGAAATTAAAGCTTTGATGGCTGCTGGTTTGATTCTATTTTTATTGACCCTCGTTGTGAATGCACTGGCAAACCTAATTGTGAAGACCACCGGAAAGTCAGGTCGCTAATCATGACAACCGCTACTCCAACCCCATCAAAACCTTGGCAAGCATCAAATAAAGACCGTGCTATTGACGGTGCTATTTTTCTTGCTGCGCTAGCTTCAACATACCTACTAGTGAATTTCACTGGATTAAATGGCAAGTTAGCGTACTTTTTAACTTTCTTTATAGCTTATGCAATCATCACAACCGCTTTTAAAGGTATTCAACGCGGCAATGCTGCTGCCAAAGATGCACTTGTAAACTCACTTGTTGCAATTGGCGCAATCGTTACCGTAATTCCTGTGGCAAGTATTCTGCTTACTGTTTTGCAAAAAGGTTTACCTGGAATCAGTTTTGGACTTTTTACTCATGATATGTCACTGGCCACTCCAACCGATCCCTTAAGCAATGGTGGATTGCTACATGCAATTACGGGGACATTGACGCTCATGGTCCTTGCCTTAGTCATGAGTGTGCCAATTGGAATTCTGACGGCACTGTATTTAACTGAAATTAAGGGCCGTTTTACTGGGCCAATTCGCTTTCTGGTTCAGGCGATGAGTGGTGTTCCTTCAATTGTCGCGGGGCTATTTATTCTCTCTGCAATTTTGTACCCAATCACAAAAGCTTATTCAGGTCTTATGGGAGCACTATCTTTAACAATTTTGATGATTCCAACAATTGCTAGAACCTCTGAAGAAGTTCTGAACTTAATCCCAAATGATTTACGCGAAGCAGGAACCGCTCTTGGTGGCACTCAATGGCGAACAGTTGCAATGATTGTTGTACCTGCCGCCCGAAGCGGTTTGGTTACTGCAATTATTCTTGGAGTCGCTCGAATTGCCGGCGAAACAGCGCCAATCCTTTTGCTTACTGGTGGTGGGGATAAGGTCAATCCCAATGCCTTTAACGGACCAATTGGATCTTTGCCGTATTACATCTGGAAATCATTTAATGCAGGTTCCCCAGAAGCGATCACTCGCGCATGGGCCGGTTTGTTAGTTCTTGTAGGTCTTGTTTTATTCCTATTCACATCAGCCCGCTTTTTAGGTGCACGAAAGGTTTCCAAATGACAACTTCTCATGAGAGCGAGAACCAAGATATGCAGACTTCAGTGAAACCATCATCACTGGCCGATGTTGCAGCCGCAAAGGCACCAAAAACTCCAGGCACTTCGGTGTTGGGCACTGGGCTTGAGACACGTGGAGTTCATGCATGGTTTGGCAAGCATCATGCGTTATCAAATATCTCATTAGATTTCGCTGCCGGAACAGTCACTGCACTCATTGGTCCATCAGGTTGCGGTAAATCTACTTTCATTCGCACCATTAATCGGATGCACGAATTCATTCCAGGGGCTGCAATGGCCGGAGAAGTTTTACTTGATGGAAAAGATGTATATGCACCCGGCACTGATGTAACCAAGATTCGCCTACAAATTGGAATGGTTTTCCAAAAACCAAATCCATTTCCTTCAATGACTATTGGCGAAAACGTTTTATCTGGATTAAAACTGGCTCAACTCAAAGTTGAAAACAAAGATGAACTTCTTGAGGAATGTCTAGAGCGAGCAGGACTTTGGAATGAGGTTAAAGACCGCCTTGGTGCACATGGCGGATCACTCTCAGGTGGTCAACAGCAACGTTTATGTATTGCGCGAGCTCTTGCTGTTCGCCCACAAGTTCTATTGATGGATGAACCATGTTCTGCGCTTGACCCAGGCTCTACACTTCGCATTGAAGACACAATTCGCCATCTCTCAGATTCCATGACAATCATCATTGTCACCCACAATATGCAGCAAGCAGCCCGTGTATCTGACTACACCGCCTTCTTCTTATCCGATGGCGGTCCTGGCCAAATGATCGAAGTTGCGCCAACGAGTGAGATTTTCTCACGCCCGCAGGACTCTCGTACTGAGAGTTATGTAACTGGACGATTTGGTTAATCAACACCATTTGTTCACCTAAAGGTTGAACTACGTTAAACAAGCACACCATCAACGTTAACCCGCTCTACATAGGTTTTACCTCGTAGTACTTAATCAAAACCTATGAGGGGAAATAAATGAGAATTTCGAAGCTCGCGAAAGTTGCAGCACTTGCACTCGCGTTCGGCCTAGTAGCAGGCACACCAGCATATGCAGTTGATCTTCAAGGTTCAGGAGCATCTTTCCCAGC
>CAINSH010000129.1 GCA_903852955.1 uncultured Actinomycetes bacterium
AAGAATAGAGGTAAAGCTTAGGAATCAAAGCCTAGGCCAAGGGCATCTAAGAATCTGAGCCATAAATTACGCTTACCCTTATTTTGATCTGCCCGGTTGATTGACCACTGCGTGAGTCGGATAAATAAAAATTTAAATGGTTCTGGCGGGAATGGCAACGGCTTCTTTCGTACCATCTTTAACTTTGTTCGTTCATTATCAACACCATCGAGTAAATCCAACATCACTTGTGCGCCAAAACGTGTCGAGCCGACTCCAAGTCCGGTGTAACCCAAGACGTATGCCACGCGACCACCGAAAGCTTTGCCCCAAAAAGGTGAGAAGCGAGAACATGTGTCAATCGCTCCTCCCCATCCGTGGGTGAACTTAATTCCTTTTAGCTGCGGAAATGTTTCTAAGAAAGCTTGGGCTAAATGGGCATATGTCTGTGCATCTGATTCATACTCTTGGCGAACTTTTCCGCGGAAGTTATAAATCGCATCATAACCACCCCACAAAATCTCATTGTCTTTAGTGAGACGGTAATAGTGGAATTGATTTCCAGCTTCGGATAAACCTTCACGTTCTTTCCAGCCAATTGACTCCATTTGCTCTGGGGTCAAAGGTTCAGTTACTAATTGGAAGTCATACACCGGAACAACATATTTATGTGCTCGCTTAATCAGAGATTTGAAGACATTGGTGGCTAAAGCAACTTTCTGTGCATAGACAGATCCATAAGGTGTATGAACAATCATTCCGCTGCTTGTGCGCTCAAGCCATTCAACATGAGTATTTTCAAATATTTTTACACCAAGTTTTAAACATGCGCGTTCGAGTCCCCAGACTAATCGCGCAGGATCAACCAATGCAGTTCCATCTGGATCCCAAAGTGCTGCCTTAGATAATGGTGAGTTAACACGTGCTTGGATCTGCTCTTGATTTAATACTTCGACATGATCGCCAAATGAGTTACGTAGATTTGCTTCCTCTACAAGGCCTTCAATCTGCCATTCTTCATTTGCAATTCGAAGTTCGCCCGTCCATTCAAATTGGCAGTTAATTCCGTAGCGTTTGATTGTTTCTTCGATTGCATCAAGATTTTCACGGCCTAAGCGCTCAATCACTGCCATCTCATCTTTAAAACGGCTATAACCATTCATAAATCCATGTGTCAGGGAGTAGCTGCAAAAACCACCGTTGCGACCAGATGCCCCGGCACCAGTTTCTCGCTGCTCAACAATAATTACTTCGCGCTCAGGGTTTTGTTCTTTAGCAAGTAGCGCGGTCCAAAGACCTGTGTAGCCAGCACCAACTACACATAAATCGGTAGTGACATCACCAATGAGCGTTGGGTTTGGTTGTGGTTCTAGTGGATCTTGATCGAGCCAATACAAAGCTGGCTGCATATGTGAAAGATGCTTGAGAATATAAGGGTCGATGTTTGGCATCGCGCTATCCGGCCTTAACCGGAATCACCCCTTCAATCACTACTCGTAGTTGGCCCGGGTCCTCCGGAACCTAACCCCATAACGCAGATTCTCTTAAACAACCTGTAGTTCGTTATGGACTAGGCCAATATTAGCGGGTTTTCTTTCGCTTGACGAGTTGCCCCGCAATAACAATTGCTAAAGCTAGGAAAAACATGGCTGAACCGATGACATTTGCCTGCGCAGGGATTCCGCGTGCGGCTGAGACGTATACGAACTTAGGGAAAGTAATAAGAGTTCCGGAATTGAAATTAGTAATGATGAAATCATCGAATGAAAGACTAAAAGCTAAAAGTGCAGCGCCGGCAATACCTGGAGCAACTAACGGCAAAGTCACTCTGCGGAAAGTTTCGAGTTCATTTGCGTACAAATCCATTGCAGCTTGTTCAAGGCGTGGATCTAGGGATGCAATTCGAGCCTTAACGGTTACGACCACAAAAGAAATACAAAATGTCACGTGTGCGATAACCGTTGGCCAAAAACCTGGATTAATCTTAAAAACAAGGAACAAAGAAAGTAGCGATGCACCTAGAACAATTTCTGGAGTCGCCATCGGCAAAAAGATTAAAAGGTTTGAACTTGAGCGACCTTTGAAATGGTATCGACCAATTGCAAAAGCAATCATGGTTCCAAGAATTGTTGAAAAAATAGTGGCTAATAGGCCGATTTTAATGGAATTACCTAAAGCATTACAGACTTCAGGAGCACCGCAAGGATTCTGCCAGTTGTCTAAAGTGAAACCCTTCCAGATTAAATTGCTTTTACCGGAATCATTAAATGAAAACGCAAATGTGTAAGCAACTGGGATGAAGAGATAAGTGAAACCGAAAATCATATAAATGCGAAGTAAGTTACGACCAAACCATCTAGAAAAACGCGCTTTAAACGGGATCGTTGGGATAGATGCATCCTTAATCTTTTGTGTCATACCAACTCCTCCGTTCCGGCTTTTCTAATATAGAGAGTAACTAAAATTAAGATTGCAGCCATCAAAGTGAAAGAAAGCGCGGCGGCGGTTGGGTAATCTACGATTTTAAAGTATCTAGATTCAATAACATTTCCGATCATCTTGGTATTTGGGCTTCCAAGAATTGCCGCATTTACATAGTCACCAGCTGCCGGAATAAAGGTCAGCAAAGTTCCGGCAACTACTCCAGGCATTGAAAGTGGCACGGTAACGCGGCGAAATGCGGTGATTCCATTGGCGTAGAGATCTCCGGCAGCTTCGATGGTTCGAGGATCAATGCGCTCAAGAGATGCATAGAGTGGCAAAGTCATAAAAGGTAAAAAGTTATATGTCATTCCGGCAACAACAGCAACTGAAGTTGAAGTCAAAGTTGTTTGTTGACCAATTATATGAAGTGAACGTAAGCCCGGCACAACAAATCCCTCTTCACCAAGAATTTGTTTCCAGGCAATTGTTCGAAGTAAGAATGATGTAAAAAATGGTGCCACTACAAGGACGAGCAAAATATTTTTAAACTTGCCTGATTTAAACGCGATTGCATAAGCCAATGGATAGGCGATTGCTAAAGCTAATACCGTTGCAAGAGTTGCATACAGAAAAGAACGGCCAAACTGTTCCTTGTTATCTAGAAATGCTTGGACATAATTACTAAAGGCCAAAGTTTGCTCATACTGCCCTGTGTCTCCCCCAGCAATTGGCGTCTGAGTAGAAGTTTGCGCAAGGTTGATAATTGGCAGAATGAAGAAAGTAAAAAGGAAGGCAAAGCCTGGAAACAGGAGTAGGTAAGGAACACGTACCTTTGGCAAGGACACGTTATTCCTCCTCTAATTCCTCAGGA
>CAINSH010000130.1 GCA_903852955.1 uncultured Actinomycetes bacterium
ACAGCAACCATCAAATGGTGAGGCCTACTTAACTCCTGGTTACACCGTTGGAATTTTGCTTCAGGAACCACTTCTTGATGAAACTAAAAACGTTATCGATAACGTTAAAGAGGGCGTGGCCGAAACTGTTGCGATGTTAGATCGCTTCAATGCAATCAGCGATGAAATGGCAAACCCAGATGCTGACTATGACAAGTTATTAGCCGAAATGGGAAACTTGCAAGAACAACTTGATCACCGCAATGCATGGGAACTAGATTCCCAGCTTGAGCAAGCAATGGATGCGCTTCGTTGCCCACCGGCAGATGCTGATGTTTCTGTTTTATCTGGTGGAGAAAAGCGCCGTGTTGCGCTCTGTAAATTGTTGTTACAAGCACCAGATTTATTACTGCTCGACGAACCAACTAACCACTTAGATGCAGAATCTGTTTTGTGGCTTGAACAGCATTTAAATAAATATGCCGGCGCAGTTGTAGCGATTACTCACGATAGATATTTCTTGGACAACGTTGCGCAGTGGATTTTAGAACTCGACCGTGGTCGTGCCTACCCATACGAAGGTAACTACTCAACTTATCTAGAAACAAAAGCTGCGCGTCTAAAAGTTGAAGGCCAAAAAGATGCAAAGCGTGCAAAGCGTTTAGCTGAAGAACTTGATTGGGTCCGCCAAAATGCAAAGGGCCGTCAAGCTAAATCAAAGGCTCGTCTTGCACGTTATGAAGAAATGGCAGCCGAAGCCGACAAGATGCGCAAGTTGGACTTTGAAGAAATTCAAATTCCACCTGGGCCACGTCTTGGAAACGTAGTTATTGAAGCCGAGCATTTAACTAAAGGCTTTGGGGATCGCGTGCTTATTGATGATCTTTCATTTACTCTGCCTCGCAACGGAATCGTTGGAATTATTGGGCCAAACGGCGCAGGTAAAACAACGCTATTTAAGACGTTGATGGGGCTTGAAAAAGCTGATTCTGGATCAGTAAAGATTGGTGAAACGGTAAAGATTTCATACGTTGATCAGTCACGTGGAGGAATTGATCCAAAGAAAACTCTGTGGGAAGTTGTTTCAGACGGTCTTGATTTTATTAAGGTCGGCCAAGTTGAAATGCCTTCGCGCGCATATGTTTCATGCTTTGGTTTCAAAGGTCCAGATCAACAAAAACCTGCAGGAATCTTGTCAGGTGGTGAGCGCAACCGTTTGAACTTAGCGCTAACGCTTAAGCAAGGCGGAAACTTACTTCTACTGGATGAGCCAACTAACGATCTAGATGTTGAAACTTTGGGTTCTCTCGAAAACGCGCTGCTTGAATTTCCGGGTTGCGCAGTGGTTATTTCCCACGATCGCTGGTTCCTTGACCGTGTAGCAACACACATTTTGGCTTACGAAGGTGATTCAAAGTGGTTCTGGTTTGAAGGTAACTTCGAATCATATGAAGCTAACAAAATCCAAAGACTTGGAGCCGATGCAGCTCGGCCTCACCGAGTCACTTATAGAAAGCTCACACGTTAAATGAAATTTACAAATAAGCAGTATGTGCGTTGGGATGACCTTGATGCATTTGGTCATGTAAATAATGCAACGTATTTAACGTATGCCCAAGAAGCGCGCTTTGTTTGGTCTGGAATGTTTGAGATGGTTGTTGCCCGTGCCGAAGTAGATTTCATTGCACCGATTTATGATGGCAACATTTTTGTCGATGTAGATATTTGGGTTACTAATATTGGTAATTCATCATTTGCGGTGGATTATGAAATCAAAAATGGTGATGAAGTTGTTGCACGAGTTAAAACCGTTCAAGTAGCGGTTTCAATGCAAACAAAGAAGTCACGACCACTAAATGATTCTGAACGTGAATTCCTCACTAAATACCTGGAAACGGAGTAAGTAATGCCTGAGTTAGCATCCCGTAAAGAACGTCCTTGGTGGCGCGACGCGGTTACTTATCAGATTTATCCACGCTCATACGCTGACGCAAATGGCGATGGTATCGGCGATGTCGAAGGAATTCGTTCACGCCTTCCATACTTAAAGTCCTTAGGTATTGATGCGATTTGGATTTCACCGTGGTATCCATCACCACAACACGATCATGGTTACGACGTATCTGATTACATGAATATCGAACCTGATTACGGAACATTGGCTCAGGCCGAACAGTTAATTAAAGAAGCAAATGAATTTGGAATTAAGTTAATCGTTGACATTGTTCCTAACCACACTTCAAGTGAACACAAATGGTTTAAGGCAGCCCTTGCTGCAGGTCCGGGATCACCAGAACGGGATCGATTTATGTTCCGCGAAGGCAAAGGAGCAAACGGAGATTTGCCACCTAATAACTGGGAAGCAGTCTTTGGTGGTCCAGCTTGGGAACGAGTTATCGAAGCTGATGGAAAGCCGGGGCAATGGTATTTACATTTATTCGCTGTGGAACAACCCGATGTCAATTGGGAAAATCCAGAAGTTGTAAAACACTTTGAAGATGTTTTGAAATTCTGGCTAGATCGCGGAGTTGCAGGTTTCCGAATCGATGTTGCACATGGAATGTTTAAAGAAGCCGGTTTACCTGATATTCGAAAAGATCCAGCAGCGACAATGCTCGGAACCGAACACAAACCATTCTGGGATCAAGAAGGTGTCCACGACGTTTACCGTGCATGGCGCAAAATTCTTGATTCGTATCCAGGAGATCGCATGGCTGTTGCCGAAGCATGGGTAAGTCCTGCCGAACGAATTGCGCGATATGTCCGCCCGGATGAACTTCAAAACTCATTTAACTTTGAAATGCTTACAACGTTGTGGGATGCGCAAGAGATCAAGACCAAAATTAATAACTCTATTGACGCACTTGCAGAAGTTGGTGCGCCAACCTCGTGGGTATTTAACAATCACGACGTTGTTCGTTCAGTCGATCGCCTTGATTTAGGCCTTACAAATCACGGTGATACAACTTTTGAACGCCAAGGCGATCCTGCGAAATTAAATATTGCCCGTGGAACTTTACGTGCACGAAGTGCTGCGTTGATGACGCTGGCTTTGCCCGGTGGTACATATTTGTATCAAGGTGAAGAACTAGCAGTTCCAGAAGTTCGCGATATTCCTGAGGATCGTTTAACTGATCCGCGTTGGAAGATGAGTGGATTTTCTGATCGCGGTCGCGATGGTTGCCGTGTGCCAATTCCATGGTCATCAAATCCTGAAGGTGCATTTGGTTTTTCAACTAATGCTGCGCTAAAGCCTGAACAAGCATGGTTGCCACAATCTTCTTGGTGGGGCAAATATGCAGTGGATACACAAGATGGTGTTGAAGGTTCAACGCTTTCTATGTATCGCCAAGCTTTAGCAATTCGCAAAGAAGAAGAAGGTCTTGGCGATGGGCCAATGGAGTGGATTGAAGCAGGCAAGGACGTTGTTGCTTTTGAACGTCCCGGAGATTTTGCTTGTTACATCAACTTCGGTGCGCCAATTCAACTTCCATCTAACTCACAGATTCTGGTTGCAAGTGGTCCGGTAACGGGACACACATTGCCAACTGATACTGCAGTTTGGGTGCGGTTGATTCCTTAATGCCTAATACTCGGCTTCAACAGAAAGTTGTTCGCACTCTTGCAACAGCCCAGGTCTTAAATGGCGTGGGCGTTGCAGGAACTGTTGCAGCCGGGTCTTTATTAGTTGCATCCATTACTGATTCAGAAACATTGGCCGGCCTAGCGCAAACAACTTCGGTGCTAGGCGCTGCAGCAATGGCATTGCCACTTGCCCGTTTAACTGCGCGTGGTGGCAGACGATTGTCTCTTTCAGTTGGTTACATCGCCGGTGTTATTGGTTCGGTCAGCGCGATTCTTGGTGGTTCGCATAAAAATATTTTCTTTATGCTGCTTGGAACTTTTTTAGTTGGATCGGCAGCGGCATCGGGTTATCAAGCCCGCTTTGCCGCAATTGATTTAGCAACGAATGAAACCAGGGCTAAACAGCTCTCATTTGTGGTCTGGGGCTCGACAATTGGCGCAGTTGCTGGGCCAAACCTGATGGATCCCGCTGGAAAATTAGCTGAACATTTCAAACTTCCATCACTAGTTGGACCTTATTTAATTTCAGCAGTCACATTAATTTTTGCAACCGTTGTGATTCAACTTTTCTTACGTCCTGACCCTTATTTATTAGCCGAAAAGCAGGCCGCAGTTAAGCAACATAAAGGTTCAACTAAAGCTGCCTTGGCGCATATTCGCTCTAATCCAAAAGCGCTATTTGCAATTAGCGCGATTGCAATTGGTCACGTAGCCATGGTGTCAGTAATGGTTATGACGCCAATTCACATGAAGCACGTTGATGTATCGCTGCGAATCATTGGTTTTGTCATCAGCGTTCACGTTTTAGGTATGTATGCATTTTCACCGCTAGTTGGTTCTTTAAGCGATCGTTTAGGCCGCGTGCGTGTAATTCAAATTGGCGTGGCAATTTTGTTGCTTTCAACAATTATCGCCGGTACCGCAGCTGCCGATGATGCCGTACAACTTGGAATCGGGCTGTTTTTGCTTGGCCTTGGTTGGTCATGCACATTAATCGCAGGCTCTGCATTTTTGTCTGAATCAGTCTCGGTTGAAATGCGACCAGCTTCGCAAGGGGCAAGTGATTTAGTCATGAATCTTTCAGGCGCTGGCGGTGGAGTTTTAGCCGGTGTAATTATTGGAACGCTTAGTTATGGCTGGTTGTGTTTGTTTGCCGCAATTCCAGTGTCCTTGTTAGGAGTTGCAGCTAGAAGGATTGATAAAAATGGCGCGTAAGCAACGTTTTCATCCAGCTTGGATAGCTGCCATTGTTACTTTTTTTACTCTTGTGGCAACTGCAGGCTTTAGATCAGCGCCCTCAGTTCTTATCATTCCTTTAGAAGATGCTTTCGGCTGGAGCCGCGATCAAATATCAGCGGCAATCGCAGTCAATGTTTTGCTTTATGGGTTAACTGCGCCCTTTGCCGCAGCGCTTATGGAGCGATTTTCTGTTCGCAAAGTTGTGATGGCTGCGCTGACAACGGTAAGTACTGGCGCATTCTTAACTACCCAGATTCATGCGCCTTGGCAGTTAATCGCTACGTGGGGCGTTGTCGTTGGAATCGGTACTGGCTCGATGGCGCTTGTATTTGCTGCAACGATTGCAAATCGCTGGTTTGTTAAGCGACGTGGTTTAGTGATTGGTGCATTAACAGCTGCGGCAGCAACTGGCCAATTAATTTTCTTACCCGGTCTAACCCATATGTCAGAGACGTTTGGGTGGAAGTCAATTGGATTAACTATTGGCTCGGCATCTTTGTTGATGGTTCCAATGATTTTTCTTTTCTTGCGCGAAAAACCATCAGATCTTGGATTGTTGCCATACGGTGCACCCGATGATTGGCAAGCGCCAAAGAGTTCGGGAATGAGCGCAGGAAAGTTAGCAATTGTTACATTGAAGGAAGCAAGTGCCCACAAAGATTTCTGGTACTTAGTTGGATCATTTTTCGTTTGCGGACTATCAACAAGTGGCTTGATTGGCACACACTTTATTCCAGCAGCCCATGATCACGGCATGGGTCAGGTTGTGGCTGCTTCACTGTTGGCGTTAATCGGTGTATTTGATGTTATCGGTACGGTTTTTTCTGGTTGGCTAACCGATAAATACGACCCACGTAAACTGCTGTTTTTCTATTATGGATTGCGCGGACTTTCTTTGTTCTTGCTTCCATCAATTCTTTTTTCTTCAGTACATCCTTCAACTCTTGTATTCGTAATCTTTTACGGTCTTGATTGGGTGGCAACTGTTCCGCCAACTGTGATGCTGTGTCGCACGATATTAGGGCCAGACCGTGGAACCGTTATTTATGGCTGGGTTTTTGCCGCCCATCAAATTGGTGGATCGATTGCAGCTCTTGGTGGAGCAATTGTGCGCGTTAAATTTGGTGATTATGCCGCCGCGTTTTATGTGAGTGGTGCCCTTTGCTTAATCACTAGTTATTACGTTTTACAGATTGCTAAGGGAAAAGATTTAGTTAGCCTTAGGTCATGAGTACTTTGTACGAAGAGTTAGGCGGTGAAGCTTTTTTCGCCGATTTAGTTTCGCAATTTTATGGACATGTTGCAGTAGATCCAATTTTGCGTCCTATGTATCCTGATTCAGATATGAAAGGCGCTGCTACGCGTCTGCAGTGGTTTCTTGAACAATATTGGGGCGGCCCAGAAACGTATCAAGAAAATCGAGGACACCCACGTTTGCGTATGCGTCATGCTGAGTTTCACATTGATACCGCAGCGCGTGATGCCTGGTTAAATGCAATGCGCGCATCAGTTGATGGAATAGAAATCAAACCAGAGTTAAAAGCACAGCTGTGGACTTATTTAGAGATGGCAGCAAATGCCATGGTGAATCAACCAGATTGAGATTGATTTCCAACTTTTAG
>CAINSH010000131.1 GCA_903852955.1 uncultured Actinomycetes bacterium
AATTGGGCCTTATTCATTGAAATCCCCTTATTACGCGTAAATGTTAAGCAATCGCTTAACGTGTTCATAAACTTACGCTTATTTATAGGCACTTCATGCTATTCATGCAGGTGTGTCGCGTTAAATTTCTTTCACTAAACATGCAAAAAACGCTGTTTTTATGCGTAGAAAACTCTCAATTCCAACTTGAGGGTTTGAAATCTACACGCTCGAATGTGCGCAAATGTTAGTAATTTACGCTCATTTTTTGCATCTTATGCTCGAACTGGAAGCGTTGCAGGCTTTAGTTGAGTACGAGATTTCTCAAAAGAATCAATGGAATCAGCGTTTTTAAAGGTCAAACCGATGTCATCAAGACCTTCCATTAAACGCCAGCGGGTGTAGTCATCGATTTCAAAAGGTAAAACAACATTGTTATAGCTAACGCTGCGGCTTTCTAGATCAACTGTCACTGCAGTTGTAGGCTCACTTTCAATCGCGACCCACAGCGCTTCTACATCCACCTGATCGATGATCACGGTTAAAAGCCCACCTTTGAGTGAATTGCCACGGAAAATATCGGCAAAGCGGCTAGAGATAACGACTTTGAAGCCATAGTTTTGAAGTGCCCACACTGCATGCTCGCGAGAAGATCCAGTTCCAAAGTCAACGCCGGCAACAAGAATTGTTGCGCTCTTAAATGCGGGTTGGTTTAGAACAAACTCTGGGTCATTGCGCCAAGCTGCAAAAAGTCCATCTTCAAATCCACTGCGTGTAACGCGCTTTAAGTAGACGGCCGGAATGATTTGGTCAGTATCAACATTGCTACGGCGTAGTGGGACTGCAGTCCCTGTGTGCTTAACGAATTTTTCCATTTTTTTTACCGCTCCTTACAAATCAGCCGGTGATGACAGGGTTCCACGTAGCGCAGTTGCCGCCGCTACTAATGGACTTACTAGGTGAGTACGTCCGCCTTTTCCTTGGCGACCTTCAAAGTTTCGGTTAGAAGTAGATGCAGATCGCTCACCCACTGCTAATTGATCTGGGTTCATTCCAAGACACATTGAACATCCGGCATTTCGCCATTCGGCCCCTGCATCGATAAAGACTTTGTCTAAGCCTTCAGCTTCAGCTTCAAGTCGAACACGAGCCGATCCTGGCACTACCAACATGCGAAGAGTGGAAGCAATTTTCTTGCCCTTTACAACTTCAGCGGCGGCACGTAAATCTTCGATTCGACCATTAGTGCAAGAGCCCAAGAAAACAGTGTCAATAGCTATCTTTTTAAGTGGTGTTCCAGCTTCAAGACCCATGTAAACAAGTGCGCGTTCAGCCGCGCCGCGAGCTTCTGGATCTTTAATCTCGGCTGGATTTGGAACATTTGAATTCAATGATGCGCCTTGCCCTGGGTTTGTTCCCCACGTTACAAAGGGTTCTAGTTCATCAGCATTTAGATTTACTTCAACATCAAATTTTGCATCGCTATCGGTAAATAACGTGCTCCAGTATTTAACTGCTTCGTCAAAATTCTCTGGAGCATGTGGCTTTCCTAAGATGTAATCAAACGTTGTTTGATCAGGTGCAATCAACCCTGCACGAGCGCCAGCTTCGATTGACATGTTACAAACAGTCATACGAGATTCCATTGACAGTGCACGAATAGCTGAACCACGATACTCAATTACATAGCCTTGCCCACCGCCAGTGCCAATCTTTGCGATGATGGCCAAAATAATATCTTTTGAAGTTACTCCGGGCTTTAGCGTGCCCTCAACGTTAATTGCCATTGTCATTGGTCTAGCAAGGGGTAAAGTCTGAGTAGCTAACACATGCTCTACTTCTGAAGTCCCGATACCGAATGCAAGTGCGCCGAATGCACCGTGAGTTGAAGTATGTGAATCTCCGCAAACAATTGTCATACCTGGTTG
>CAINSH010000132.1 GCA_903852955.1 uncultured Actinomycetes bacterium
AAACCTTTTGGGATTCCAGTTACGGTAAAGATGAGAATCGGTATAGATAGTGATCACCATACATTTTTAGAAGCAGCGCAATCAGCCGCAGATCTTGGCGTTGCTTGGGTTGCGTTGCACGCTCGCACTGCTGCTCAGATGTATGAGGGAAAAGCCGACTGGTCAAAAATTGCTGAGCTAGTTGAGCATTTAAAGCCAAGCGGGGTACCAGTTTTGGGCAATGGCGATATCTGGTCTGGAAAAGATGCACTCGATATGGTCAATCAAACTGGATGCGCAGGAGTAGTTGTAGGTCGCGGATGTTTAGGCCGTCCATGGTTGTTTGCTGATTTAGTAAACGCCCTTGAAGGTTCAACAAATGAATTTGTTCCAACTTTGCATCAGGTACGCGAAGTGATGTTTAGACACGCAAACTTAATCGTTGAGTATCTTGAATCCGAAGATCGCGGAATGCGCGATATGCGAAAACATATGGCGTGGTATTTAAAAGGTTTCCGAGTTGCGCGCGAAATCCGCCATGATTTAGGAATGGTTTCATCTTTGCAAGAGATGCGTGCTTTGTTAGACCAGTTAGAAGATCAGCCTTACCCAACTGAAGTCGGAGAAAAACCTCGTGGACGTACTAGCCACGGACGCCCACCAACACTTCCAGATGGTTGGCTCAATGACCCAGATGAATTAGTTCATGTTGAACTAGAAGACGCATTTTCGGGAGGCTAAGTGTTTATCTTCCGTTGGATACGTCGCACGATAACTTTAGTTTTACTCATCGCCTTAATCGCACCTGGATATGCAGTTACACAAGTATGGCGAGCGGCGAAGAACCCAGTTGTCAGAAATGCAGATGTGATTGTCGTTTTAGGTACCGCCCAACTTAACGGTAAACCAGGCGAAGCGTTAGAAGCCCGCTTAATTGAAGCTAAGCGAATCTTTGATTTAGGCTACGCGCCTTCAATTATTACGGTGGGCGCAGGTGCACCCGGAGATCGAACTACCGAAGCTGCGTCAGGAAAATATTGGTTACGCACTCATGGAATCCCTTCAAAGAAAATTACTGCAATTGAACTGGGCCGCGATACCTTAGTGAGTACAAAGGCATATGCAGCTTTGATGAAAAAGCGTTACGTAAGTGATGTCATCATTGTTACCGATCCATTTCACTGCAAACGTGCAATCACAATGGCAAATGATCAAGGCGTAGTAAGTACCTGTTCTCCGGTTCAATCTGGCCCAAACACGATTGCCCAATCTGGATATAAGTATTTATTGCGTGAAGCTGGCGCATATTTGGTCTACATAACAGTGGGCCGCAGAGGTATTCAAGTTAGCGATCATTTACCCGGCGCAGATATCGTCACTAAGGTTATGCCGTGACGTACAGTAGCCATGATCAAGAACGTTTTCTGGATGAACCAGCAAAACGTGCCGGCCGCACCGAATTTATGCGAGACAGAGCACGCGTTATTCATTCAGCAGCGCTGCGCCGATTAGCTGCAAAGACGCAAGTTGCAGTGCCGTGGGAAAATGATTTTCAACGAACTCGCTTATCGCACTCACTTGAGTGTGCTCAGATTGGTCGCGAACTTGGTGAGTCACTTGGAGCAGATCCTGATCTGCAAGACACCGCATGCTTAGCCCATGATTTAGGTCATCCGCCTTTTGGTCACAATGGCGAAGAAGCATTAGCGGCAATTGCATCTGACTTTGGCGGTTTTGAAGGCAATGCTCAAAGTTTTAGATTGCTCGTACGTCTTGAAGCAAAAACGGTTGATGCTGAAAGTAAAAGCATTGGCTTAAATCTCACGCGCGCCTCTTTAGATGGTGCAACAAAATATCCATGGCCACGATCGCAAAATCCTCGCAAATTTGGTGTGTATGAGGATGATGTCGATGTATTTAACTGGATGCGAAAAGGTGCACCAGAAGGTGCACAGTGCATCGAAGCACAGATTATGGACTGGTCTGATGACTGCGCCTATTCAGTCCATGATTTAGAAGATGCAATTTTTGCTAATCAAGTTGAAGTTAAAAATTTTGAAAAAGACTTCGCGCAAATCTACTCAGTAATGATCAAAGATTATTCAAGTGATGCAACTGAACAAGAAGCAGTTGATGCACTTAAACGCTTATCCGCATTATCTGCTTGGCCGCATTATTACGATGGCACCCACCGATCTCTTGCACGCCTTAAAGATTCAACGAGCCAGTTAATTGGGCGCTTTGTTTTGGCGGCAGAAACCCAGACACGCAAAGTGCACGGAGACGGTCCACTTTCTCGATATAGCGCCAACCTTGAAATTCCACGTGAACAAATTGTTGAAGTAGATTTCCTAAAAGCTATTGCTGGGTACTACTTAATTAACGCTGCCCATTCTCAAGATCGCTATGCCAAGCAGCAGATAATCGTTGGCGAACTTGTAGAAATGCTTGTGGCAAGTGCCCCCCGAGAACTCGATTCCTTTTTTCTAAAAAGTTGGAATGAAGCAAGTGATGAGACTGCCAGAATGCGCGTAATAATTGACCAAGTTGCAGCGTTAACCGATCCTGGCGCATATGCGCTACACGCGCGGTTGCTGGCATCTCGGTAGGATTACAGGCATGGCCGGAAGAATTCGCGAAGAGGATGTTTCCTACATTCGTGACCGTGCACCGATAGATGAAATTGTTGGCGAGTATGTTCAATTAAAAAACGCCGGCGGCGGACAGAAAAAAGGGCTTTGTCCATTTCATGATGAAAAATCACCCTCTTTTCACGTAACACCAAGCAAGGGTTATTTCCACTGCTTTGGTTGCCAAACTGGTGGCGACACAATTGCATTTCTCATGAAAATTGATCACTTAACTTTTACCGAAACTATTGAACGACTTGCAGATCGTATGGGTTACACCTTGCGTTATGACGAGGGAGGACCAAGCACTCCATCTTTTTCCGCCGGTGCTCGTTCACGATTAATTGCGGCAAATACCGAAGCAGCAAAATTTTACCAAGAGCAGCTCAACACCTCCCCAGATGCCGCACACGGACGTGATCTTTTAACTAAGCGCGGCTTTGATAAAGCTGCGTGCATGCAATTTGGCGTAGGTTTTGCACCAGATGAATGGGATGCCCTTACTAAACATTTACGCGCACTTGGATACACAATCGATGAGTTAGAGACCGCAGGACTTTCTAAAATGGGTCAACGCGGACCAATTGACCGTTTTAGAAATCGTTTGACTTGGCCGATTAAAGATATCTCAGGAGATGTAGTTGGTTTTGGTTGCCGCAAGTTAGCAAGTGATGAAGAAGATCAAGGCCCTAAGTATTTAAATACACCTGAAACACCAGTCTATAAAAAGAGCCAAGTTCTTTACGGCTTAGATGCGGCGAAGAAAGAGATTGCAAA
>CAINSH010000133.1 GCA_903852955.1 uncultured Actinomycetes bacterium
ATATGTGGGTGTTTCGAGAAATCCTCGAATCACGGTCTTCCTCTTGCGCCAGCGATACCGAATATGTGTTACATGAAACGGGTACTGATTAAGCGTCCGACTGAGGTGAACTCTACCGCGTACTCACCCGTATGCCTAAAGTGGGGCTGGACAGTTTGAGCGTGCAAGGTGTGTAATTGGGCTACTAGTAAGTGCAAATGCCGCTGGGGAAGGTCGCATTTGGCGCCCTTGCTAGGAGATCTTCATGCAACGTTTGTCATCACCTTCGACCCGTACTGGGGTGCGGGGACTACTAACTATTCATTCATGCCCTTCGGCATTACGTCGCCATATTGATTGGGCCATTGCCAATATTTTGGGTAGTTCAATCCAATTGCAGTGGCAGCAACAATTTGTTTTAGCTGGAACATATAAAGCCAGTTGTGAGTGGAAGACAAACGTTGAACGTGCAGCCGAAATTGCGAGCACGTTGCGAAGTTGGCACTACCTATATTTCGAAGTACAAGAAAGCAATGACAATGGTGGTGAGCTATTTAGATTCACCCCAGAACTTGGCATCCACAGAGTTCTCACAGATTTAAGTGGAGCTGCATTATTAAATGAAAACCAGATTAACTCTTTGCTGCGCACTTGCCTTGATGAAGATGGAATTCGCGAAGCTTTTGCAAAAAACCTTGGAGCGCCATGGGATCTTGAGTTAGATAAATTTAGGGGTGCTGGCATTCAGGAACTGACTCGCTTGCATGCCATTTAGTCAGATACAATTTAGGCATGAGCCAACTAAATGAATCCCCAATCATCACTGTAGAACGTCGTAAAGCCGTAACAATCATCATCGCATCTGTAATAGTTGCGCTCGCCTTAGGCGTGGGTTTAACAAAAGTCGGAACTGGCTTTGCAACACGTGCCGGTAATGGAATCACAGTTACAGGATCTGCGAAAACAACTGCAACTGCAGATAATGCCGTATGGACTTTGTCCGTTAATCTCTCATCTCCAACTGTTGGTGCAGCTGTTAAGAAAGTTGACTCAGATGTCGCAGCGCTTTCAGGTTATTTAACTAAAGGTGGGATCTCAGTAGAGGCACTTACACTTGGCGCAGTTTCTACATATGCCAATGAAGAGTATGTCAATGGAAATGCCACCGGACGAATTCTTTCTTATCGCGCAACTCGCGACGTAACAGTGCGTACAAAGGATGTTGAATTGGTTTCAAAGTTAAGCCAGGGAATTGGCACACTTCTTGAAACTGGTATTAACGTTAATAACTATGGTCCTCAGTACTACATTTCGAATTTGCCAGAGCTGCGCCCACAGTTGATGAGTGATGCGATGAAGGATGCAAAGGTTCGTGCAGAGTCATTGACTAAGGCAGTTGGTGGTTCTCTTGGATCTCTAGTTAACGTAAAAGCAGGTCCAATTCAGATTACAACTCCGGATTCAACAATGACTGCTGATTACGGCGCTTATGACACAAGCACCATCGAAAAGACTGTGACAGCAACTGTTTCAGTAACTTTTAATACAAACTAAAGCGGAATATTGCCGTGGGCTCCACGGCGATGTGGTGCATCAGCAATTACTTTGGCTAAGGCACTTCGTGTTTGTTTCGGTTGAATAATTTCATCAACTGCGCCTATTTCTACTGCTCGGGCAACGCCACCTGAAATCTTGTCGTGTTCTGCAGCAAGTTCAAGTTCCATCGAATCGCGCTGCTCTGCCGGTAAATCAGCAAGAATTCTTCGATGCAGTACTCGAACTGCAGCAACTGCCCCCATGACTGAAACTTCAGCATCGGGCCAAGCAAATACCCGTGTTGCACCAAGAGCTTTCGAATTCATTGCAACATATGCCCCGCCATATGCTCTACGTGTAATAAGAGTTACGCGTGGGATTACGGCTTCGCCAAAAGCGTGCAGAAGTTTTGCACCACGACGTACCGCGCCTTCCCACTCTTGACCGGCCCCGGGCAGAAAACCCTGCACATCAGCAATAACAATAAGTGGGATTCCAAAAGCATCACATGTACGTACAAATCGTGCAGCTTTTTCACCTGCGGCAGCATCTAAAACTCCGGCAATATGGGCAGGATTATTAGCAAGAACTCCAACAGTTGCACCGCCTAAACGACCGATAATCGTTGTCATGTTTGGTGCCCACATTGAAAGAAGCTCGATGTGTTCGGTCTCCTTATCTAAAATCGCATTAATGAGCGGGTGAATTTCATATGTGCGCACTTTTGATTCTGGAATAAACTGAGAGAGATCAATATCTTCAACTTCTGCACTCATAAAACCCTGGTTAGCAAAGAGTGCGGTTAAATCACGGATGTCATCGATGGCTTCTTGTTCGGTGGGGGCGATGATGTGTGCAAGTCCGCTATTTTTGCGATGCGCTTCTGGTCCACCCAGTAAAGCCATATCAATATCTTCGCCGGTAACACTTTTTACAACATCAGGACCAGTAACAAAGATGCGACCTTCTGGAGATAAAACAACGATGTCAGTAAGTGCCGGTCCATATGCACCGCCGCCTGCAGTTGGTCCAAGGACAAGGGAGAGTTGAGGAATTCTTCCACTTGCAGAAATCATCGATTGAAAAACTTCGCCAAAGGCATCAAGTGATGCAACACCATCACTTAAACGCGCACCGCCTGAGTGCCAGATTCCAATAATTGGAACTTGCGCACCCATGGCAGCTTTATACGCTGTGACAATTACTTTTGAACCATCGACGCCCAGTGCACCACTTTTGATTGTGGCATCGGATGCAAAAATTACAACTTTATTTCCTTTAATATCGCCAGTAACAGCAATCATTCCGCAATCTGTTCGTGGAACTAGAAACTCATATTTTCCATCATCGACTAAGCGCCGGATACGCGCTTCAGGATCACGTGGGTCAAGCTGTGGGGTTGGCATTTATATGCTCTTAAATACCAATACGACGTTATGGCCGCCAAAACCAAATGAATCGTTGAGTGCTGCAATATCACCGGCAGGAAGTGCGCGTGGCTTATCACGAACCACATCGACGGTAACTGCTGGGTCTAAATCTTCGATATTAATGGTTGGGGGAGCCAAACGATCTTGCAAAGTCTTAACAATAAAGACAGATTCAATTGCACCTGCGCCGCCTAACAAGTGACCGGTCATTGATTTAGTTGCAGATACGGCAACATGATCCGCATCAGTTCCAAGGGCTGCGCGTAATGCGTTCGCTTCAGCAACATCTCCAGCTGGCGTAGATGTTGCGTGTGCATTTAAATGAACAATATCTTTTGTAGTCAATCCAGAATCGCGAAGAGCAAACTTAACTGCTCGCTGTACACCTGCACCATCTGGATCAGGTGCTGCGATGTGATAACCATCTGAAGTTAAACCTTGTCCTGCAATTTCACAGTAAATCTTGGCACCGCGTGCAATTGCATGTTCGTACTCTTCAAGAACAAGTACTCCGCCACCTTCACCAAGAACAAAGCCATCTCGATTTAAATCATATGGACGAGATGCTCGCTGCGGTTCATCATTTCTGGTTGATAGCGCTTTCATTGCAGCAAAGCCAGCCATTGGCATTGCGTGAATTGCAGCTTCAACGCCGCCACTTACAACAATATCTGCGCGATCGTTTCGGATCATGTCGAATGCATAACCAATAGCTTCGGCTCCTGATGCACACGCGCTAACAGGAGTATGAACACCTGCGCGTGCTTGAAGTTCAAGACCAACATTGGCTGCAGGTCCGTTCGGCATAAGCATTGGCACAGTGTGCGGGCTAACAAGGCGTGAACCTTTTTCGCGCAAGATGTCATATTGATCAAGCAAAGTAGTAACGCCGCCGATTCCAGATGCAATAACAACACCTAGGCGTTCTTTATCAACATCGGGAGAGCCAGCATCTTTCCAAGCTTCGCGCGAGGCAATAACTGCAAATTGTTCGGAGCGATCTAAGCGTCTGATTTCAACGCGCTCCATTTGTTCAGAGGGTTCTACGGCCACGCGCGCTGCGAAGTGCACTGGAATAGTTTGTGCCCAATCCTCAGTAAGGGTTCGAACACCACTTGTGCCAGCAAGAAGTGCTGACCAAGATGTTGTTACATCCCCACCAATCGGAGTTGTAGCACCTAGTCCAGTAACAACTACGCGGCGACGTGACATGAAACTTGAGACTTACTGCTTACTTAGCTGCGTTAACGATGAAATTAACTGCATCGCCAACTGTGACGAGATCGGTAACTGCTTCATCAGGAATCTTTACGCCAAAACGCTCTTCTG
>CAINSH010000134.1 GCA_903852955.1 uncultured Actinomycetes bacterium
GCGAATTTTTGAAGTATTGGATTTAGCGCCAATGGTGCAAGATCGTCCGAATGCCAAAGAATTAGTAGGCAAAGACTTCGCAGTTGAATTCAAGAACGTTTCATTTGCTTATCCCAAGGCCGAAGAAATTTCGCTTTCATCCCTTGAATCAGTAGCAAAACCTGAAACTGTCGAAAGTGGTGTTGTTTTAAATGGGTTAACTTTCACCGCCAAGCCAGGCACCATGACGGCACTAGTTGGTCCATCTGGCGCGGGCAAGACCACAATCAGCGCACTTGTGCCGCGTCTTTATGATGTAACGGCCGGATCAATTGAAGTCGGCGGCACCGATATTCGCGAACTGACTATGAAGTCATTACGCGAGAACATTGGCGTTGTAATGCAAGATGCGCATTTGTTCCATGACACGATTGGCGAGAATTTACGTTATGCCAAACCAGGCGCAACTGAAGCCGAGATGCAGGCAGCATGCGAGGCAGCACAAATCTGGTCGCTAGTCTCTTCATTGCCAAATGGTTTTGACACAATGGTTGGAGAGCGTGGACATCGCTTATCCGGTGGCGAGAAACAACGTTTGGCAATCGCTCGATTACTTTTGAAATCTCCGCAAGTAGTAATTCTTGATGAGGCAACCGCTCACCTGGATTCAGAGAACGAAGCACTGGTACATGCAGCTTTAAGTGCGGCCTTAAAGGGAAGAACTAGTTTGGTAATTGCTCACCGGCTAAGCACGGTACGTGATGCGGATCAGATTTTGGTCCTCGAAAAGGGCGTAATCGTTGAACGTGGCACTCACGATGAATTGGTTGCTAAGAACGGTTTATATGCTGAACTTTACAATCGCCAAGATCTATCTGGATCTGCGGATCAGAATTCTTCCGTAACCGACTAGGCCAGCAAAGAACACCCATTGCAGTGCGTAGGCCATATGTGGGCCATCGCTTAGTTCAGGTAGTTGTGCGGCAACATTTGGAGTTAGATCTGTAGTTGAACCTTCAAGTAAGTCGAGATAGAAACCTTCGGTCACAACTTCGTTTTGCGCATTCCACTTACTAATCAAACCTTTACCACTTGCCGGTAGTGCAAAGAATGAGCCACGAGGTAGTGATGTGTCGAGGCGAAGTCGGCCGGTAATCTCAACGATGCAAGCTGTCGTGTTAGGAATGATGGGTGCTGTTAAAGCATCTTTACCAGCAACGATCCAACCACGGTCAACCCAGAATTTTTCGCCGTTTGAACTAGTAAACAGGGTTAGAAATTCAAAACCATACTTACCTTCAAAGTATCTATTGCGCAGCAAAATAGTTTGGCTCGCGTCAAAAGATCCAGCTGTGCTAACCGTGCGCCACTCGTTCTTGGTGAGATCGCTGGCTGCCAAAGCCAGAGAAATATTTGCTGCTGCAATATTCTCTTCGATCATAAAGTTGCGTTGGTGTCGATCTACGCCCCGGTGATATTGCCATTGCGCCGCAATTAAGCAAAGACAGATAAGTGCGAGCGCCACGATTGACTTCAGAAAAACGTATTTTTCGCGTGAGCGCATAACCAGATTCTAATCGTTGTCAGAGCTTAAGAAATCGAGCGGCGCTTCTCTTTGATCACAGCTTTACCTGGCGCCATTGTTTCGCGTCCAGCA
>CAINSH010000135.1 GCA_903852955.1 uncultured Actinomycetes bacterium
CTGTTCCAGTTGGTGCACGATTGGCTTTGATTGGTGCAAGCGCAGGAACACCAGTAGTTGTAGCACCAGTAGTTGCAGCACCAGTAGTTGCAGCACCAGTAGTTGCAGCACCAGTAGCAGTTTCATCAGCGCCTGTTTCTCAACCTACAGATGCCTACGTCACTCCCCTAGTTCGAAAGCTTGCTAATGATTTAGGTGTCAATCTTGCCCAAGTTAAAGGCACTGGTATCGGAGGACGCATTCGACGCGAAGATGTTGAAGCACTTTCAAAACCTGCTTCAGCTGCACCTGTTGCACCAGTTGCTACAAACGCACCAACTGCTTCTAAGCCAGCTGCCGTTGTAGTCTCACCATTACGTGGAACTACAGTGACAATGTCTCGTCTTCGCAAAGTAATTGCTGCTCGCATGGTCGAATCACTTCAAGTAAGTGCGCAATTAACAACGGTTATCGAAGTAGACGTTACTAAAATTGCACGACTTCGCGATAAAGCGAAATCTACATTTGAAGCCCGCGAAGGCGTAAAGCTTTCTTTCCTTCCATTCTTTGCAGTTGCAGTTTGTGAAGCGCTTAAGCAACATCCAGTCTTAAACTCATCCGTTGAAGGCGATCAAATTACATATCACGGCGCAGAACATCTAGGAATTGCTGTAGATACTGAACGTGGTTTGTTGGTTCCGGTAATTGCAAATGCTGGTGATCTAAACATGGGTGGGGTTGCTCGTAAAATTGCAGATCTTGCTGCGCGTACTCGCGATAATAAAGTAACTCCCGACGAACTAGGCGGCGGAACATTTACGCTGACAAATACTGGTAGCCGCGGGGCGCTTTTTGATACTCCAATTATTAATCAGCCTCAAGTTGCAATTCTTGGTCTAGGCGCAATTGTTAAGCGACCAATGGTTGTACGTGGCGAAGACGGTGGAGAAACTATTGCAATTCGTTCAATGGTCTACCTAGGTCTTTCCTACGATCACCGTGTTGTCGATGGTGCAGATGCAGCTCGCTTCTTAGTGACTTTAAAGGAGCGCCTAGAAGGCGGTGCCTTTGAATCAGATTTAGGGCTTTAATCTCTGATGTCAGTTCCACAACGCATTGCTATTAGCGGATCTTCTGGGCTAATTGGTACCGCTTTAGTCGGTCATTTAAAGAGTGAAGGCCACACCGTTCAACGTTTGGTTCGGCGCGCACCTGTTGCCGCTGATGAAGTTCAGTGGGATCCGCAAACTGGTTACGTAGATTTGAGCGCACTTGAAGGTGTTGACGCAGTCATCCACCTAGCAGGTGTTGGCGTTGGCGATAAGCGTTGGACCAAACGATACAAATCAGAGATTCTAAATTCACGTCTGATGGGAACAACTACGATTGCTAAAGCAGTCGCTGAATTAAAACCGCAAGTTTTCATTTCTGCTAGTGCAATTGGTTGGTATGGCGAAAGCGGAAATCGCGCCGTCATTGAGACTGATCGAGTTGGTGATGATTTTCTTGCCGCCGTTTGTCGCGAATGGGAAGCTGCAGCAGATTTAGCCGGCGATGTTCGCACAGTGAAAATTCGCACAGGATTGGTTCTAGATCCAACGGGTGGCGCTTTAGGCAAGATGTTGCCGTTGTTTCGCTTAGGTTTTGGCGGAAAACTTGGCTCAGGAAAACAATGGTGGTCTTGGATCACTTTGCACGATCAGATTCGTGCAATTGTGTTTGCACTTGAACATCAAATCTCTGGGCCAGTAAATCTAACTTCCCCCAACCCAGTTACTAACCAAGAATTCACATCGGCTCTTGCACGAGCCCTTCATCGACCTGCAGTTTTTCCTGCACCTGCGATAGCGCTGCGTATCGCACTTGGCGGGTTTTCCACTGAAGTATTAGGTTCAAAGAAAGTTATTCCGCATGTTCTGCAAGAGGCTGGTTTTACTTGGGACTATCCGCACATCACCGAAGCACTTACCCAATTAATTCAAGATTAATTGAGCAGCAAGGCTTCCACTAAATAGGGCCCCTTGTTGTGAAGGCACCGAGCGGTGATCCCCCACAACGTACACATGTTCTTTAATTCTTGTGGGCGAACTCAAAGCTTTTCCAACGCTTTGCAAAGGTAGCGCTGAAGCGATCTCATATTTGGCAACAAGCTGCCAATCCTGTGTTTGGACGCCCCACAGCGTTGCTAAATGTCTGCGGGCTTCAGATTCGGTAACTGAGAGATTTGTAGTTGTTGAAACTAAGTGTTGACCACGTGGTGAGTAATCAGAAGAAATATCAGAAATAACTACAGAGTTAATAACTGGTCCACGATTTTGACCATCGACGAGTAATCTCCCAGTTCCAGATGGATTGGAATCTGTCGCGTGGTACCAAGTTATGCAGCCAAGCATTTGCGCAACATCATTTAATTCCAGTAACTGTGCGGCAGTAGTTGGGTCGGTAGCAACTATTACATCGGTACCTGTGTAAGAACCACTATCGGTTAAAACTTTTGTGCCATCAATTTGTTCTACGCGGACATTAAATTCAATATCGGTAATCCTGCTAGCTAGGGCTTGCGAAAACTGACCCACTCCATAGCGAGGAATTCCCGGAGAACCCGATACGAATGATTTGAGGATTGATTGCCCATATTGTGCATCAACGTTATCTGGATCTGTTAAGAAGACGCCTTGCAGAAAAGGTCGCAGAGTGCGCTCGTATGTAGTGCCGCACCCTGCGGCACGAAGGGCCGCACCAAGTGATTGTTTCTTTTTTGCTTTGTAGAAAACAAATTTGGCGAAATTGAATTTCTCAGCAAGTGTGCCCGTTCCTCGGTGCAACGCCGAAAAGGGAAGCGTTCGTGGATCGGCAATTGCAATTCTTTCGCTACCCATACTTACTTCAATGGCACGAGGGGCGGCAATGAAATCAATCTCTTCGATTACGCCAAGTTCGATAACGGCAGGATATTTAGCATTAATTAATTGAAATCCTCGATCACAGATAAATCCATCGATGTGATCACTCGTGACTCTTCCACCAGGTCGATCACTAGCTTCGAGCAATGTGACAGATCGGCCAGCATTTTGCAGGTGAATCGCTGCGCTCAATCCGGCCAAACCAGCACCTACAACAATGACATCGCTTTTCTTAGACATGCAGTGCATTCTCTCGGGCTTGATCGATTAATGAAGCCACTAATAGGGCATCTTCATTTGGTATCGGCCACGGATTTTTTCCTTCAATTGCTCCCGCAACTAAAGTATAAAACATTGCATAATTTCCATCTTCGCCAACAATTTCTTCTACTTCGCTTCCGCGATAAATAAATATCGTCGACTTTGTTGGTACACCCCATTTGCCACCAGTTGGAATTTGGCCTGATCTTAAGAGCTCTTCTTGGGGATCTAAATCATTTATTACAAGCGCCCCTTTACTTCCAAGGATTCGTACACGTGGTCCTGGTGCTCCTACTACTGCGCTGGCCGACAAAATCGAGAGCACGCCTGAATCATGTTTTAAGACTAAAACTGCATCATCATCGGCGCCACCGCGAATTGCGCGAACTGTAGAAGTAACAAGTTCAGCCTTACCAAACCAATCAAGTGCCGTTGAAATTAAATGGGGTTGTAGATCCAATAACTGTCCCCCACCGTCGGCTGCGCTCATATTTTCACGCCATGAATTTGTATTTAACTCAGGGCGAAACCGCTCGAAACGTGAATCCATTCTATGAATAGTTCCAAGTACGCCAGAGGCTAGAACTTTCTTGATGGTTAATGCATCGCTATCCCAGCGACGGTTAAAGAAAGTTGAAACCGGTATTCCAGCACGTTCTCCCGCAGAAATAATTTCGGCAGTTTCTGCATAAGTTCGACCCATCGGCTTATCAATAACTACCGGTATCCCAGCGCTTATTGCCGCATGTGCATGCTGCGAGTGAACCAAATTGGCCGATGCAACTACTACTAGATCTAACTCATGGGCTACTAGCTCTTCAATTGTTGCTACGACTTTGACATTAGGAAAATCTGCAACAGCATGTGCAGCTCGCTCGGCATTGCTGGTTTGAATTGCAACAACGTCGTAACCGCACCCTTTAAGTAGTGGTGCATGGAAATAACGTCCAGCTAATCCATAGCCAGCAATTCCAACGCGCATTAGTTTTTGATTTCCTCATGCTGAAGTTTTGATGGCCACCAAATCTTTGGGCCAATTTCGTGTACCAAAGCTGGAACCAAAATTGAACGCACGATAATTGTGTCCAGGAGAACACCAAAGGCCACTGCGAATCCAAGTTCTGCCAAAGGAACAAGTGGCAACAGACCAAGGACTGCAAATGTTGCAGCTAGAACAATTCCGGCCGAAGTAATTACTGCGCCTGTGACAGTTACGCCTTTGATAATTCCTGCTCTGGTGCCGATTTTTCCACTTTCTTCACGCACGCGTGTCATCAGGAAGATGTTGTAATCGATGCCAAGGGCTACAAGGAATATGAAGGCAAATAGAGGGAACGAATTATCTCCCCCGGCAAAGCCAAAGATATGGTTGAAGACCAAAGCACAAACGCCAAGAGTTGCAAAGTAGGAAAGCAACACTGTTCCAAGAAGAACTATCGCACTTAAAATGCTGCGCAGTAGTAAACCAAGAATTAACGTAATAACAACCAAAATGATTGGAATAATCGTTTTATTATCGCGATTGTTTGCGGTTCGTACATCAAAGTAAACCGCACTTGTGCCGCCCACAAGAGATGTGGCATCGGCTTGATGTGCTAATTCGCGAATCTTTGGAATGTCATTACCTGCTTCAACGCTATCTGGCGCTTTATCTAAAGTAACATTCAAAATCGCCTTGCCACCAACAACTTTCATCGATGAAGTAATTGGATCAAGCAATGGAGAAACAGCGGTTACACCAGGTGCTGCTTTAACCGCTGCAGACACTGCTTCTATTTTATCGGTTGAAACAACGATTTGAGTTGGGTCACCCTCTCCACCTGGGAAATGTGTAACCAACAATTTCTGACCAACTACAGATTCAGGATTGCCAGTAAAAGTATCAACTGTTCCGATTCCATCGGCTTTTAGTGTGGTTGAAGCGAATGCCAGTAGTAACAAAATCGAACCAGTTACAACCCAAGCTCTACGAGGATTGCGACCAATTGAATTAGCTACCTTTGACCAAGGACCACTCA
>CAINSH010000136.1 GCA_903852955.1 uncultured Actinomycetes bacterium
CACCAATGGCTACATAAATTCCACCAACTAAAAGTGCATGTGAATATTCAATTCCCGATGTGTTTCCAGTTGGTGCCCCACCACTTGCAATTGCAGCTAACTGTGCACCTGGTAACCAACTCTGCCAAGAATTTTTCACTGCCACTAATAAGTTCTCAACTATCAATAACCATAAAACGCCAAGAGATATCGCACTGATTGGAGAACGAAGAAGTAAACCAAGAACCATACCGATGGTCCCAAAGCCAATAACTGAGATTGTGACATTAATAAAGGTAGTAAAGATTGCATGTCTACCATCTGCACCAAACCAAAGATCTGTCGAAACCTTTGCTCCTGGCGCCAAAATCAAAGAAGCGCTAATACTTACAATCGCCGACAAAACAATCATCACTAAGGCAAATAACTTCATGGCAATAAACTTGCCAATCAAAATCCTCATGCGGCTAGGTTGGCGAACTAATAAATTGCGCAGTGTTCCGTAGGTATATTCCTGCGCAGTCTGTGCAGCAAAAACACACAGTGCGATAATTCCTAAAAAGCCGCCAACGCTGCTAAAGCCTTGAACCCCACCAGTTGCTAGGCCAAGTACTTCGCGTCCAACCATGCGGCCACGATCTGAGTTTCCTTGGGGTGAATCGATTAACAAAAATAACAATGATGAAAAAAGAGCACTAAAGAATGTGACTGCGCCCATGGTTCCTAGAAATAAAGTCGGGCGTCGAAGTTTGCGAAGTTCAGCAAAGGCAACATTCCACATTATTTTCCACCTGTCATTTCAAAGAAAGTTTCTTCAAGATTTGGAAGTTGGGGAGTTAGCTGCGACAAAGTAATTCCAGCATCAAATGCTGCCCGGTTAAGTTCGATGGCCCAATTTGCTGGGCCTTGCACGTGCAAAGCACCATCGCGAATAGTTGCATGATGTCCTGCTTTTTCAGCAATCCCTTGTAAAACTACTAAATCACTTTCATTTAAACTCTTTGCGATGATTATTGGTTGCTGCGCCAACATTAAATCGGTCATTTTTCCTGTGAATACAACTTCACCTTTTCGAAGCATCACCAAGTAATCACTTATTAATTCAAGTTCTGACAGCAAGTGAGAGGAAACAAAGACCGAAGTTCCATTGTTAGCTAGAGATCGAAGAAGTGCGCGCACTTCTTGGATGCCCTCAGGGTCTAAACCGTTTGTTGGTTCATCCAGCATCAATAACTTTGGATCCGGTAGCAAGGCTGCGGCAATACCTAGACGTTGCTTCATGCCTAATGAATATGTTTTAAATTTTGATTTACCTCTGTCACCAAGTCCCACTTGTTCAAGTAATCCCTGGACCCGATCTGTAGAAAATCCTCCAAGCGAGGCGAGAACATTCAAATTTTCTTTTCCACTCAATGCGGGATAAAAAGCTGGGCCTTCAATCATGGCGCCAACACGTGGCAAGTATTTCTCGGGGTGTTTGATTGATTCACCCAAAATCTCACCAGTGCCACCAGTGGGTGTGATCAGTCCTAAAAGCATCCGCATTGTTGTAGTTTTCCCGGAACCGTTAGGGCCGACGAAGCCACAAATCGTGCCGAGTGGGACTTCAAATGTGGCGTGAGAAACCGCTACTTGTTCGCCATATCTCTTGCTCAGATCTGTAACCGATATTGCAGTGTTGGACATGGGAGTAACTCTGCCACAATTAGCCCATGAGCAAACGACCTTGGGGCCATCGACCACTCAATGAGCGCGATGAACCGCAGTGGGAACTCCATCCTCAAACACATTCCGTACGTGCAGGTTTAGCGCGTTCAGGTTTTGGGGAAACTTCAGAAGCTTTGTATCTCAATAGTGGTTTCACATATTCATCTGCCGAAGAAGCTTTTTCATCATTTGCTGAAGAAACTGATCACTTTTTATATAGCCGATTTCACAATCCAACTATTGCAATGTTTGAACAACGCTTGGCTGCAATTGAAGGTGCTGAATTATGCGTTGCCACCGGTTCAGGTATGTCGGCAATGTTTGCATCCCTTGCTTGCATAGTTGAACAAGGTGATCATGTAGTTGCATCAGCGGCAATGTTTTCATCGTGCCACGTTGTAATTACAGAGTTCTTACCAAAGTGGGGTGTTACTTTTGAATTAGTCAAAGGAAACGATCCAGCGGCTTGGGCAAAAGCTTTGAGTAAGCCAACGAAAGCTGTTTTTATTGAAACACCAAGTAATCCACTTCTTGAAATTGTAGATATTCAAATGGTTAGCGATCTTGCACATAAAGTTGGTGCAACCGTAATTGTTGACAATGTTATGGCTTCCCCGATTTTGCAAAAACCATTACAGCTTGGCGCCGATGTAGTTATGTACTCAGCAACAAAACATATTGATGGTCAAGGTCGAGTCCTTGCCGGCGCGCTTCTAGGATCACGCGATTACATCGTTGAGAAACTCTTACCATTTGTTCGCCATACAGGTCCGGCGCTTAGTGCATTTAATGCATGGGTTCTAGTTAAGTCACTCGAAACTATGGAGATGCGCGTACAGCGCATGACACAAAATGCCCAAGAAGTCGCAGAATTCTTAGAAGGACATAAAAAAATTAAATCTGTCCGCTTCCCTGGACTTAAGTCTCACCCTGGATACGAACTTGCCAAGAAACAAATGTCTGGCGGCGGAACGACTATCGGAATCGAATTCACTGGAAACCAAGCAGCAGTCTTTGGTTTTATGAACAAACTGCGAGTAATCGATATTTCCAACAACTTAGGTGATAGCAAATCTTTGATAACTCACCCTGCATCAAGTACGCATCGCCGTTTATCACCTGAAGTACAGGCAGAGATGGGTATCACCGAGTCTGTATTGCGATTATCTATTGGCCTAGAACACGCAAGCGATTTACTTAAAGATTTAGATCAAGCGCTTAGCTGAGCAACTACAAGCACAACCGAGAGCAGACTCAAGTAAGTAATCGACCATTGAAAGATTTTACCGGCAACTTTGCCATAGTTCTCTGATCCTTCTTTCAAAGCAATTAACTCGCGTGCAAAAACAAGTCCTAGGAAAATAGTTATAACCAAAGACCACATAGGTAATGAAGCTGAAAGAATCAACCAGATTGAAGACGCAATCATCATTATTGTGTGAAACCACATCTGTCTATGAACTCTCGCCTTAGTGGCAACAACTGGGAGCATTGGAATTCCAGCAGCTGAATAATCATCTTTGTACTTGATTGCGAGCGCCCAAAAATGTGGTGGTGTCCAGAAAAATATCACCATGAAAAACGCTAACGCAGTTAATGAAAGTGAGTTTGTTACTGCTGCCCAACCAATTAAAACTGGCATACAGCCTGCTGCGCCTCCCCACACAATATTCTGAGAAGTTCGACGCTTTAAAGCTAACGTGTAGACAAGAACATAAAAAGCAATTGCAATAAAAGTTAAAGCAGCTGCAAGTGGAGTTGTGAGAAACCAAAAAAATATCAATGAAAGCAGACCAATAGCTGAAGCAAAGATAGTTGCGTTTTGCTTGCTTATTGCACCTGAAACAATTGGACGATTTGAAGTCCGTGACATTAACTTATCGATGTCACTTTCAATCACCATGTTAAAAGCATTTGCACTTCCGGCGGATAAAGTTCCTGCCAATATTGTGGTCACTGCCAGCGAGAGTGAAGGCAGACCTTTGGCAGCTAAAACCATTGCCGGCAAAGTCGAGACCAAGAGCAGTTCAACCACCCGAAGCTTCATCAGATCCAGATATCCCCGCATAGGTGTGCTCACTGGCTTAGATTACCCAGCATCCTCCTGCACGGTTCCCAGGTTCTTCTAAGGCTAATGGGCTACTTTTCCAACTAACGAAAGGATCACCTCATGGCTCCAGAGCAAAAACCAGAATGGTTCACATTGGCCGAAGCAGATAATGCAACTTCTACTCGCAAAATCTCTAAAGGCTTGCCAGTTCTTGCCTTAGTAGTTGCTGGCGCCATTATTGGAGTTGGCGCAGTAGTTGCCCAAACTCAAGAGGAACCCCAAGCTAATGCAACTGAGACAGTTTCTTTAGTTGCGTCGCCAACAGATTCGCCTGCGCCAATAACATCTGCAGCGAATGAATCAGTCGCGCCAGCAAAAACCACAGTGGTTTCTGCCAATACACAATCGAGTGCGCCAAAAAACCCAACCACTTCTAGCATCCAGAACCCGCTTAACAATAAGCCAACTGGGGACGAACACGAAGGTCGAGAAGGCCATAATGGCAACGAACACGAAGATGACGGTGAATATGAAGACGACGAGGACGACGACTAATTTCTAGCCGTTACAGTTAGGCCATGCGCCGTAACTTTCTTGTATTTGTCTTAGCAATTTCACTCTGCGCAATAGCTACACCGGCACGGAGTGAAGCTGTATCTGCCGAAACAAAAATGGTTTTAGTTAAGACTATTTATGGAGACATTTCTCCTAAATCTGTGCGTTCGTCAGGCAATGGCTTAGTTAGCGCGCATAACATGATGTATCGGCACAGTGTCACAATTTATGACTCCCAAACCTTTGAACTGATTAAAACCGTGCCCGATTCTGTCCAGCTTTCTAAATTTGGACTATCAAAGTTCACATCTATCTTTAGAGGTGCTCCTGTCGAAGGTGCTTATTCACCCGACGGAAAATATCTTTACGTAACGAACTACGCCATGTATGGCAAAGGGTTTAACCGTGAGGGTCACGACACATGTTCTCCAGCTTCCAAATATGACAAGAGTTTTCTGTACAGAATTAATCTCGAAAACTACCTGATTGATAATGTTTATCCTGTTGGTTCCGTGCCAAAAGTCGTCGAAGTAACCCCGGATAATAAGTACATTCTTGTCTCTAACTGGTGCTCGTACGATCTCAAAGTAATTTCAGTGGCCAGCCAAAAGGTAGTCAAAACAATTAAAATTGGACGCTATCCCCGAGGCATTGCAATCAGCAACGACTCAAAGGTGGCCTATGTTGCCGAAATGGGCGGCAGCAGAATTCATGTTGTTAATCTTGAGGATTTTTCTATCTCATATATTCCAATTGGAGTTATTCCGCGTGCAATTGTTTTATCCCCTGATAATTCGATGCTGTACGTAACTCTTAATCTCTCAGGCAGAGTTGCCTCTTGGAATTTATTAACAAATAAAGCAGGTAAAACTGTGACCACCGGAAAAGCTGCTCGGAGTCTGGCTATTTCAAACGATGGAACTGCGCTCTTCGTAGTCAATTTTACTAGCGACACAATCTCTAAAGTACGAACTAGCGATATGAAAACATTGCAGACAATCAAAGCTTGCAACGAGCCAATCGGAATTACTTACGATGTACCGACATCTCGCACTTGGGTGGCTTGTTACGGCGGCTCAATTAAAATCTTTGACAATATTTAAAGGTGAGTTTCGGGAACCTCTGAAATTTCTGCAGGAATATTTGGCGCCGCAATTCGACCAAGTAAGCGGTCAATTGCTGCACGTGCTCGATCACTTGCTTTCATTCCATTAGAAATCTGATCCGCTAACGTCACAAAGATATATTCGCGATCAGAAGATTGCACCACTCCTGCCAAAGTTACGGTTCCATTCAGCGTTCCAGTCTTGGCACGAACTAGGCCTACCGCACCTGGCGCGGTAGTTAGAAAACGCGAACGCAAGGTTCCAGATACTCCACCAACAGGAAGCGAATCAAAAAGAATTTTATATTTTTCATCCTCATGTAGCTGATACAAGAGTTGGCCAATCATTTGTGCAGTGACTCGATTTTCTTTTGATAGCCCGCTTGCATCTTTTATAACCAATTTACTTGGGTCAATTCCAAGCTCAATGAGCATATTAATGTTAAGAATAGTGACCCCATCTATGTTGAAAGGTAGGCCGGCAGCTTTTGCAGAGAGTCGAGCAAGTCTTTCTGCCAAGTTGTTATCACTCCACAAGAGCATAAATTTGAGAATTTCTGAAATCTTGGGCGAAATTTCCGATGTTATTAACTCAGCAGAATTTAATGTGGCTTCCTCTGAATTAACTGCGATAAATTGTGGTTTAAATTTTTTCTTCGCCCAAAACTGTTTTAGGTTTGCAATATCTTGGGAATATAGACCTGAATAAAGAATTTTAAAATTTGAAACTGATCCATTTGATCTTTGCTTCGCTCGATAAAGTGAAAGCGTTGCGATGTGTGAAAGTGATGCCCTTTGCATTTTTCGTGCTACTTCATGGCTTGTGCTTATCCATGGGTCGTAGCTTCCCTGAATTACCAAAGTTTTAGCTTCAGTGCCAAAAGAGATGTTGGTTGTGAACTGCGAATTTAGATCTAAATTTCTGATTACTGATGCTCCAGCAAATAACTTCATGACCGACGCAGGTTTGCGTTGGGCAAGAGAATTTTTCTCATAGATTATTTCCCCAGTTGCGCCATCCATTAAGACAACGGCAGGGTTGGCAAGCGCGGGTTGGTTGAGCAGTTGTTCAAAAACTGCAGGAATGGCTTCAGGAAGTAAGTTTGCTTGCGCTGGCAAAATAACTAATTGTGCAGCTACAAGCAGAACAGAAAGAAAACGAAGACGCATCTTCCTATTAGTGCCAGAACGAAGCGATAAGAACGTTTGTCACTGTTAAAGCGATCAAAGCTAGCCAAACATTTTTCTTGAGCTCTGGTTTTTTAACGTTTTTGTAGCCAAGACCAAGAATGCCTACAAGAATTAAAAGTTTAATTCCAATTTTTGTATGATTGAGAGGTTCGTCAGGCTTAACACTGTCGTGCACTCCCACCATTACTAATCCAGCCAATAGCGCAGTTAATCCAGCATGCAATACACCAGGATTTAAAGTGCGCGGAGATTTATTCCATTGAAGGATGAGTAAGAAAAGAATCCCGATAATTGAAAGAATATGGATGACATAGGCAATTGTGTTGATAGCTGACATAAGTACAGTTTAGAGTGCCTACATGTCGAATCCAACAACCCCGGCCTCGATTGGCCCCGGTGAATTTTTCCCTGTTGTTGGTGTTGGGCCACACGATCAGCCTTGGCCCGAAGGTCCGCAATATGACCCCGAACTCTTACTTAATGGTGACCGCAGAAATGTTTTAGACCACTACCGATATTGGACCGTTGAAGCGATTGTCGCGGATTTAGATTTGAAACGACACAAACTACAAATTGCAATTGAAAATTGGCAGCATGATTTAAATATCGGTTCGATTGTCCGTACTGCGAATGCTTTTAATGTTTCTGGAGTGCATATCGTGGGCAAGCGCGATTGGAACAAACGTGGCGCAATGGTGACCGATAGATATCTCAGCGTGCATCACCATCCAACAATTGAAGACTTTGCTGCATGGTGCAAAGAAAATGATTTACCAATTATAGGAATCGATAATGTTCCGGGCTCAAAACAGTTGGAGTCGGCTCAACTACCTGAAAAATGCGTACTTTTATTTGGTCAAGAAGGCGCTGGAATGTCAGATGAGGGCATTGCGGTTTGTGAAGTTCTCTATGAAATAAATCAGTATGGCTCTACCCGTTCAATGAACGCATCTGCTGCGGGGGCAATTGCCATGTACCACTGGGCTTTGCAGAATCTGCCCCGATGAAGAAAATTTGGTTAACCCGAAACTTAATTCTTTTGACATTTGTTTCACTTGCTCAAGATGCTGCAAGTGAACTTCTATACCCACTCTTACCAATACTTTTAACGGGAGTTATTGGTGCAGCACCGCTTGCGCTGGGCTTAATCGAAGGCTGTGCAGAGGCTGCCGCGGGTTTTACTAAGTTAATAAGTGGAAAAAGTAGCGATCGGCTTGGGCGAAAACCCTTTGTTGTAGCGGGTTACTCCTTAGCTGGTTTTGGTAAAGCTTTAGTTGTCACTGCCTCTTCTTGGCCATTAGTTTTTCTTGGGCGCGTAACTGATCGAATCGGTAAAGGGATGCGTAGCGCTCCACGTGATGCTTTAATTTCGGATTCAGTAGATAAGGCACATTTAGGTAAAGCTTTTGGATTCCATCGGACCGGCGACAACATTGGCGCCGTCATTGGACCTGGTTTAGCACTAATTGGTCTAGCGATGCTCGATGGTGATGTTCGAGCAGTTGCCAAGTGGGCATTAATTCCAGCAATTGTTTCTGGACTACTTACATTGCTAGTAAAAGAAAAGTTTGTACGAATAAAAGAAGTTGAGCCAAAGAAAATTAAGGTTAAAAATCCACCACTACCTACAAATTTAAAAAGAGCAATTGCGATTTTGGTGCTCATTCAATTAACAAATATTCCTGATGTGTTGCTTCTTTTACGTTTGCACGACATCGGATTTTCTACTCAAGGGGTCGTGCTTTCATACATGCTCTTTAGCGGAGTAACTGTGCTGGCTGCTTTTCCTGGTGGTGTAATAGCTGACAAATTTTCACCTCGCGTTGTTTATGCGATTGGCTTAGTTGCATTTGCAATCGCATATTCGGTTCTGGGTTTTACAAATAATCACACCGTTGCACTTATTGCCCTTGCAATTTATGGCTTATTTCCCGCACTTACAGATGGTGTTGGCAAAGCTTGGATCGCTGGGATTAGCGAAGCCTCACACCGTGGCCATGCACAAGGGGTGTATCAAGCGTCTATGAACTTTGCCGTACTTGGCGCCGGAATCTGGGGCGGTGCGTTATGGAGCAAGGGATTAATTCAGTGGCCGTTAGTGATTGCCGCAATCGGAGCACTGCTTGGAGCAGTGTTTTTAGCTTTCAATCAAAGTTCTGGTTCATCCTCTAAAGCTTCTTGAACCGCCTTTAATCGCCGTTCGATTTCATCTGCTTCTTCACCGCGACCTTGCATGCGAATAATTTTTGCAATTCTTGTTTCTAGGTCGACGATAAATTCGAAATCTTTTGGGTCGTCTTCACTTACAACCGATAGGACTTCTTCAAGAGTGCTCAGCGCATCATCATATTTTTCTAACAGAATCTGGGCTTTGCCAACCTCAAACTGAGCAAAGATTTCACGGTGATGATCGTGGCCTGTTTCAAAAACATCAACGGCTCGGCGTGCAGTTTCAAGGGCTAAGTCACCTTCGCCTAATTCAATTAAACACGAAGCTATTTTTTGATCACAACGAGCAACATGAATAACCTCTTTGTTGCGCTTAAATAGCGCACGAGCCTCTTTAAATGCATCAATAGCTTTTTCGTAATTCTTAAGTTCGCGTTCGGCGCAACC
>CAINSH010000137.1 GCA_903852955.1 uncultured Actinomycetes bacterium
CGCCTCGATATTAATTAACCTAAACGTCCTTTAAGCCATCTAGTTACCGCAATAACCAGACGGTCATCTTTAGGCCGACGTTTAAAGCTTAAGAAACTCATCGGCAAATTAAACCGTGTGCGTACAACAGTTCGTGGGTATGTGTATTCAAGTAAACCTTCAGGGCCATGTACACGCCCATAACCACTCTCTTTCACGCCGCCGAAAGGCACAGATGCAACCGCTGCAAATGAAAATGTTGAGTTAATGGCAACCATTCCACATGCAAGTTCTGCAGCAATGCTTTTACCGTGGCGCTTTGACCACACATTTGCGCCAAGACCATAACTAGATGCATTAGCTAGTTTGATTGCTTCTTGCATATCTTTAACTCGATTAATGATAATTGTTGGGCCAAAAGTTTCTTCACGCATGGCTGCAGAATCTTCAGGTACATCAAACAAAATAACTGGTTGCACGAAAGGAGGTTGCACAGATTCGGGACCACCATAGGCACAAGAACCACCATCTTTAATCGCAGCTTTAATATGGGACTGAATCACTTTAATCTGTGATGGCATAGTTGCTGGGCCGTAATTTCCATCACCAGGCGCACCAGCATGAATAGTTTTAGCTAATTCAACTGCCAGAGCAATAAATTGATCTGCAACTTTTTCATCAACATAAACACGTTCAGCGCCGATACATGATTGACCAGCATTTGCCATCGCAGACCATATTGTTGCATCGACAGCGCGCGCTAAATTGGCATCAGCTGCAACAATTACTGGATCTTTACCACCGCACTCAAGTACAACTGGAGTCATAGTCGTTGCACATTGGGCAGCAACGAGTTTTGCTGTGCGAGTAGATCCAGTGAAAGAGAGTTTGTCTACTCCACTGGTGCAAAGCGCACCGCCCGTTTCGCCAAGGCCAGTAATCGTTGTGAAGATATCGGCGAAAGGCGCAACTTCGTTAAATACTTCTTCAAGCCACATTCCAACACCTGGCGTGTATTCACTTGGCTTAAATACAACAGTGTTACCAGCAGCTAATGCATATGAAATTGAACCCACCGGAGTAAAAATTGGATAATTCCATGGACCAATTACACCAACAACTCCAAGTGGAGATCGTTGAACAGTTGCGGACATATTTGCCATCAATAAGCCAGGTGCTCGATATGAAGTGCGCATGACCTCTTCGGCATGACGCGCGGCCCAACCAATGTGACTGACGGCCATACTTGCTTCTAACTTTGCATCACTGATTGGTTTGCCGGTTTCAAGTGAAATTAAAGCTGCAACTTGATCGACACGATTAATAATCAGAGAAGACCACTTGAGTAGTACTTTCTTTCGCCCATTAAAACCAAGTTCTTGCCATTTAGTAGATGCAGTGCGCGCATGTCCCACCACCTCAGCAACTTGTTTAGCGCTAAAAATCGGATAAGTTCCTGCGATTTCGCCAGTTGCCGGGTTATGTGAATCAAAAGTGGGGGTGCGCTTAGTGGCCATGGTCCAAAGCGTAGTGGGCTAAAGATAAGATTTGAAGTATGGCCGAGATAATCAGACCCAGTTCTGTTTTACCGGCCTTACGAACTCCATTTCATGTCCATACAACAGATGGTGTGGATTTAATCGGCGAAGTTGCCGCGCCTATCGGCCCATCCAAAGGTTCAATATTAACTTTGCATCCTTTACCAACTGCCGGGGGAATGATGGACTCCCACGTTTATAAAAAAGCTGCAAACCGATTGCCGGCGATGGCAGGAATTACTGTTGTTCGATTTAATACACGCGGAACCACTAGTGATGCTGGAAGCAGTACCGGAAGTTTCGATAATGGTGATGCTGAAGGTCTAGACGTTCAGGCGATGATTAATTATTGCTATGAAGTTTTAAAGTTAGAAAATCTTTGGATTGTTGGTTGGTCATTTGGGACGGATTTAGCTCTTCGTCATGCAAAAGACCCACGACACAAAGGCCTCATTCTTTTAAGCCCACCGCTTCGTACTACTACTGATGAAGAGTTGAAATATTGGAACTCGGATTCAAGACCAATCCTGGCATTGGTTCCAGAACATGATGATTACTTAAAGCCGGATGAAGCTAAAAAGCGATTCTCAATTGTTCCAAAGCTAAGAATTATTCCAGTGGAAGATGCAAAGCATTTATGGCTTGGAGAACCGGCGGTACATCGCGTTTTATCGGAGATTAATACCGCAGTTACTGGCGAAAAATCCCCATTACCAATTGAGTTTTAAGAGTTATTAGCGCGAGGAATAACAACTTCATCTAGGATCAAAATAATTGAAGCTGCAACTGGAACAGCTAATAAACCGCCAATTAGACCCAGCAAAGATGAACCTATAAGCGCTGAAATAATCGTTACTGCGCCGGGTACCGACAATGTGCGCTTCATAATACGTGGAGTCACGATGTAATTTTCAACTTGAACATAAACAACGTAAGCCACAAAGGCAATTACCCCAATCAAAACAGATTGTGTGAGGGCGATTATGGTGACGATTCCACACCCTAAGAAATGGCCAATCAAAGGAATCAGACCACAGACCAGAACAATCATTCCGATGGCTATTGGTGAGGGAAGTCCCAAGGCCAAAGACATGAAGAAAACAAAGACTGATGCCATGGCAGCAATGATTATCTGACTTCCAACGAATGATCCAACGCGCGCAATAACTGCATTTGTTAAATGACCAACACGCTCCCTGCGTGAAGCAGGAACTAATGAAAGACCTAGATCTACCGCTTGTGGTAGCGATGTGATGAAGTAGAGCGTTAAGACCAAAATGGTTAGGAAAGTAAAGAAGCCTGAAAGCACTGACTTACCCACACCAACTACTCCACCAAAAGCTGAAATTAGCAAAGTTCCATCTGAAGTGATTGATTTCAGTTTGGTCTGTAACGTATCGATAATCCCATATTGGTCATTTAATTTATTAATGGTTGCATTCGCGGTGAGATCTGACAAAAGTCCGGGTGCTTTATTGATTAATTGCGTTCCTTGCGAAATCACGGGTGGAACTACAACGAGGGCGAAAAAAATAACAAATAGAATCACACTAGTAAAAATCACAGTGACGGCTGTCGTTCTAGACATATTTCGTCGACGCAAAGCTTCTACTGCAGGGTTCAAGCCGGTAGCTAAAAAGAGCGCGATTAAAATTAAAATAAATATCTGGGAAACACTTGCAAGTGCACGCATCAGGACAATTGCGGTTAGCGCACCGAGAGTTGCAATAAATCCAAAATAGAAGGGTGAGCCCGATTGATTGGTGCACCTGCAATTCCATAATCTGCTGGACTCGCGGCTGTTTTTGCTGCCCGTTTAGTCGCTTTCTTGATTCGCTCTGTAATTGCCATGGAACCATTGTAAAGATAGTTATCTCACTTATATGAGACGTGGTGTTCATATGCCTGTCACATTTTTAAGGGACAATACTGACTATGGCTTTGAGGATCACCGGTTTAGGCGAGGAAATCGCTGCCGTTACTGGGCTGCCTTGGCAACAGAGTTTGGAAGAGTGGCCTGAAGATCCAGCCTTGGCAGAAAAGCGCGGTATTTCGCGCCACGTAGTTCGATTAGTTCGCGCCACCACCGAAGAAGATGCGCCTGTCTATGCTGTGAAAGAAACCGTTGCAGAGTTTGCTAATCGTGAATATAAAGTTTTGCGCGAACTTACTTCCCTCAAAGCACCCTGTGTTGAACAGATAGCTGTGGTCGAGGGTCGCACCGATACAACTGGCGAGGAACTTCCATGCGCAATAGTTACGCGCTTTTTGCCTTACTCTCTTCCGTATCGAGTTCTGCTTTCAGGCTCTGTTACCGCCCATGATGTAAACACAATGGCTAACGCTTTAGCTCTTTTGTTAGTGCGATTACACTTACTTGGTTTTTGGTGGGGTGATTGCTCGTTATCTAATACTTTATTTCGTCGAGATGCCGAAGGATTTGCCGCTTATTTAGTTGATGCCGAAACTGGCGAATTTCAAAAAACTTTAAGTGATGGTCAGCGCGAACATGATTTAGATATTGCAATGTTTAACGTAGCCGCTGAGCTAGAAGATTTACGCCTTTCAGGAGTTCTATATCCAGGCATGGATCCAGTGCGCGCAGCTGAAGCTGTTATTAGAAGGTATCGCCGTATTTGGGCTGCGCTTAAAGAGCGACAACTTCTTGATCCTAAGGATCGTCATGCAGTAGAACGGGCGATGCGCCAGCTCCATGATTTGGGCTTTGCTGTCGAAGAAGTTTCCATCACTATCGATGGTGACAGTCAGATGCTTTCATTCCAACCGCGCCTAGTTGCTGCGGGTTATCACACGCAGCGTTTACGCGAGTTGATGGGAATCGAAACAGAGGAACTGCAGGCAAAACGTTTGCTTGCATCTTTTGATCGCTACCGAGCTCGCCATGAAAGATCTGCACTTTCAGTAACTGAAGTGGCCAAGACGTGGTTTATTGAAGTCTTTGAACCAATAATTAATCGTGTCCCAGAGCAGATGCGTGGACGCGTAGAGCGAGCCCAAATGTTCCATGAAATCCTTGAAAACCGCTGGTATTTGAGCGAACAAAAAGGAAGCGACGTTGGCCTTGAGTTTGCCGCCGATAACTACGTTCAAGAAATCTTGCCGTATCGCCGCGATTCTGGTGTAGATATCCCTGCCCATTAGGATGTAGCAGTGAGCAATCCTCCTAATTTTGCACAGGCAGTCGATTTAAGTTCCTTAGGAAAACCTAAGGCCGTGCTCAATGGACCAACTCCTGGCGTTGAAGTAACTGCAGCAAATTTAACTTCTCAGTTTTTGCCGATGTCTAAAGTAAAGCCAGTAATTTTATTTTGTTGGTCACAACGAAGCGCTGAATCTGTCAGCATGCTAAACACCATGGCTGAACTTGAAAAGAGCTATCAGGGTTCGTGGATTCTGGGTCATGTAGATATTGATGCCCAAGCGCAAGTTGCACAGGCACTTCAAACTCAGAAAATTCCATATGCCGTTGCACTCATTGCAGAACAAATAGTTCCTTTGTTTGAACAGGAATATCCAGAAGCACAAATACGCTTAGTGCTAGACAAGGTATTAACTCTTGCCGCCGAACAAGGCGTTGGCCAAGCTCCAGTTGAACAGATTGAACCAGAAGAAGAAGAAGCCGTAGCAGCTCTTGAGTCCGGGGATTTTGCCAAAGCCGAAGCTGCATACAAAAGACTTCTTGCCCGTAAACCAAGTGACTCATTTGCCAAACTAGGTTTAGCCCAAACCCAATTACTAATTCGCACCGATGGATTGCAACTTGATGCAGTAATTAACGAGGCAACCATGAATCCATCTGATGTAACTTTGCAGTTAAAAGCTGCCGACTTAGAGATTGTAAATGGGGGAGTTGAAGCAGCTTTTTCACGTTTGCTGCATGTAATTAAAGAAAGCTCAGGCGAGGATCGCAACAAAGCAAAAGAACACTTGTTGTCACTTTTTGCACTCGTAGATCCATCTGACCCACGTTTAACTGCGGCTCGAAGCGCATTAGCGAATGCCCTCTTTTAAATGAAGGTTTTAAGCCCTAGAAAAGAGCTCATTCACTTACGAATCCTTTTCTTCCTCTTTGGCCTGGGAATCATGTCGTGGGTCCCACGATATCCAGAAGTCAAGGCAGGTCTTGGTCTAGATAATGGTGCTTTCGGTTCATTGATTAGTTCTGGCGCTATTGGTTCTGTAGTTTCTTTATTAACAGTAGGCCATGTCGTCCACACCATTGGGGTACGAAAAGTACTTCATGTTGCTTCATTTTTTTTGATGGCAACTTTAATTGTTTTATCACACACTCACTCTGCCGTAATTTTTTTCTTCGCCAACATACTGTTTTTAGCCTCTATTTCTGCCTTTCACATATCGATTAATTCCCAGGGCTTTAATTTTCAAGATCGAACCGACAAATTTGTTATCACTCAACTTAGTGGCCTTTGGAGCGCCGGTGCATTGGCCACCGCCTTTATATCTGGGCTCTTAGTCGATCATATTTCCCTCAGCGTCCATATAACTTTTTTGGTCATTTGCGTGTTTGTTGCAAACTTTTACATCATTAACGCCTTGGCTCCTAATTTAATGAGGGCAAATGAGGATAAAGAAATTGAATATGGGATCAAAGATTTGATTCGGGGATTTTCTTTTGACCGAATGGTTTCATTTGGCTTGATCTGTGCAATTTTTCTTGAATTTGCAATCAGTGACTGGGCGACGATATATACCAAGGAAGAAATTGGTGTTTTATCTGGCATAAACACGCTTCCCTATATTCTTTTCACAGTTACCATGATTTTTGGTCGCTTTACTGTTCATTACTTACTTCCGAAATTCACACTTGAACGCTTATCTGTTTTTGCATCATTACTTGCGGGATCTTCCTTTTTAGTAAGTATCTTCTTGGCCCGATCTGTCTTTGCCTCGGAACAAAACATGGCATTTTTGATTATTTGCATTGGTTTTGCATTGGCTGGGCTTGGGAGTTCATTCTTAGGGCCGACTTTCATGAATGCCGCAAATGCCCGATCAAAGCACCCGGCCAGCGTAGTTATTGGCCAAATTGGCGTCTCTAATATCGTCTTAGCTTTTATTCTTAAATGGATCGTTGCTTGGACTGCACAAATAACTTCATTGACAATTGGTTTATTGATTCCTGCGATTTTACTACTTACTGTTCCGTTTTTCGCAAAAACCCTTAAGAACGTTTAAACCAAAGGGTAGCAAGTGGTGGAATTTTCACTTGCGCAGTTAAATGTGCGCCATCATTGATCTCAATGGCGCTATTTGAAACACCGCTTCCGCCATAGGCCAAGTCATCAGTATTTAACACTTCACTCCAAGTACCAGTTGTCGGAAATGGAAGTTGATAGTGCTCGTGTGGCATGGGCGAAAAGTTAGTAACGCAAACAAATGGAGCGCCGTGATCATCCCAACGGGCAAATGCCACCACGTTCGCGGCACCATCATTACCCACTAACCAAGTGAAACCTTCAGGGGAAGTATCTTTTTCCCATAGCGCAGGAACGGCTCTGTACATTGCATTAATTTCTGCGACACATTTTTGAACGCCTTGGTGCTCGCCATATTCAGTTAGATACCACTGAAGTCCAGAGCTCTCATTCCATTCGTCGTTTTGTGCGAATTCGCTGCCCATGAACAAAAGTTTCTTGCCTGGATGAGCCCACATAAATCCATACAGGGCCCTTAAAGTTGCGGTTTTCTGCCAGCGATCTCCAGGAAATTTATTTACTAATTGTCCCTTACCGTGAACAACTTCATCGTGTGAAAGTGGCAGCATGAAATTTTCACTCCACGCATAAAGAATGGAAAAAGTTACTTCATTATGGTGATGCACGCGGTGAACAGGATCGTGCTGCAGATACTCAAGCGTGTCATGCATCCAACCCATGTTCCATTTAAAACCAAAACCCAAACCACCCGAGGACGTATCCCGAGTTACGCCCGACCATGCCGTTGACTCTTCAGCGATCATCATGATGCCGGGATGGGTTTTGTAGGCAGTGGATGTAGCTTCCTGAAGGAGTTGAACGGCCTCAAGGTTTTCACGGCCACCATTTTTATTAGGAAGCCATTCACCTTCTTTGCGTGAATAATCTAAGTACAACATTGAAGCAACTGCATCTACACGTAGACCATCAATGTGAAACTCCGTAAGCCAATAGAGTGCACTTGCAACCAAGAAGTTACGAATTTCGTTTCGCCCGAAATTAAAAATTAACGTTCCCCAATCAGGGTGTTCACCTAAACGAGGATCTGCATGTTCGTACAAAGAAGTGCCATCAAATTTAGCAAGAGCCCATTCATCTTTTGGAAAGTGCGCAGGCACCCAATCTAAAATAACGCCTATTCCCGCGGCGTGAAGTGAATCAACCAGGAATTTGAAATCATCTGGGGAACCAAATCGAGATGTAGGTGCAAAAAAGGAAGTAACTTGATAACCCCAAGATGGTCCGTACGGATGCTCGGTAACGGGTAAGAACTCAACGTGAGTAAAACCTTGAGAGCGGACGTATTCGACAAGCTCAATTGCAAGCTGGCGGTAATCCAAACCAAGCTTCCAAGAGCCTAAATGAACTTCATAGACAGAAACAGGCGCGCGCCATGATTGAAAATGCGCACGTTTTTCCATCCAGGTTTTGTCATTCCAAGAGTATTGAGATTCCTCAACAACTGATGCAGTCAGAGGCGGAATCTCGGTTGCACGAGCCATCGGATCGGCATGGTCTACCCAGCGGCCGTCATTCCCACAGACTGCAAATTTATACTTACTTCCGGCGAGAAGATCTGGAATAAAGATCTCCCAAATTCCAGATGAACCAATTCGAAACATTTTGTGGGTGTTCTTATCCCAGAAATTGTGATCGCCAATTAAAGAGACTGCTTGAGCATTTGGGGCCCAAACAGAAAAAGCCACACCCAGTAGCTCGCCTGCTTTATCGCGGCGAACGTGCGCACCGAGAGCTTTCCATAACTGTTCGTGGCGACCTTCTGCAATGAGATATAAATCAAGTTCGCCCAAAGTAGAGTGCGGATTTAGGAAAGTTGCAGGAACCGCATCGCCGGCTTGATCTCTTTTTCCAAAGCGTGAAAATATTCCCATCACATTACAATTTCACTTGGCAGATATGGGCGACTTTACCAACAGGTCTAGTGGGATCTAACTGCACAAATTGATGCTCTGACCAATCAAAACTCTTGCCATCGAGTAAATCTTTGACTGTAAAGCTCGAACTTTCAATTCCAAGAGCGCTCATGTCCCAGTGCACCACAGTTCCTTGCGAATAGGAAGGATCAAGATTTACAACAACTAAAATTAGATTTTTACCTTCTCGCTTGGAGTAAGCGATAATCGCCTCAGATTCAGTGTTATGAAAAGTTAGATTGCGAAGGCGTTGTAACGCAGGATTAGCTTTACGAATTGCATTGAGCTGAGAAATAAATGGCGCAAGCGTCAAACCTTTCTTCGTTGCTCCATCCCAATCACGAACCTTAATCTCATATTTTTCAGAATCTAAATATTCTTCGCCACCTTCTTTAAATGGCAGGTGTTCGTAGAGTTCATAGCCTGCATACATTCCCCATGACGGAGTTAGCGTTGAAGCTAAAACTGCGCGCAAAGCAAACATTGCAGGGTTGCCACTTTGTAAATGGAAAGGATTAATATCTGGCGTATTGACCCAGAAGTTCGGGCGAAAAAAAGCACTTGTCTGTTGAGCAACTTCACGGCCATAGTCGGTGATTTCGCCCTTACTTGTGCGCCACGTGAAGTATGTATATGACTGGTGGAAACCAGCCTTTCCAAGTGCATGCATCATGGCAGGGGCGGTAAAAGCTTCAGCTAAGAAAATAACTTCTGGGCTCTCTTTGCGCACAATTTCCAACAAATCCTGCCAAAAATGGACGGGCTTAGTGTGCGGGTTATCAACTCTAAAGATTTTTACACCCTTTGAAACCCACAAACGGATGATCCGTAAAACTTCGTTACGAATTCCTTCGTAGTCATCATCAAAGTTAATGGGGTAAATATCTTGGTACTTCTTAGGTGGATTTTCGGCATATGCAATAGTTCCATCGGCACGCTTGTTAAACCATTGTGGGTTAGATTTTACCCAAGGATGATCAGGTGAAGTTTGAAGAGCCAGATCTAAAGCAATTTCTAAGCCAGCTTTTTTGGCAGCGCTAACAAAGTTTTCAAAATCCTTCATAGTTCCAAGTACTGGATTAATTGCATCATGTCCGCCATCGCTGTTTCCGATAGCCCAAGGAACACCAGGATCATTTTCTCCGGCAGTCAAAGTGTTATTTGGACCCTTACGGTGAGCTAAGCCAATTGGATGAATTGGGGGTAAATACAAAACATCAAAACCCATTGCCGCAACTGCAGGAAAACGCTTTGTGGCAGTTACAAAATTTCCACTTGTAATCGAGCCATCGGCGTTTTTAATTGCCCCTTCACTACGAGGGAAGAATTCATACCATGCACCTACTAATGCACGTTCGCGATCTGCACGAATCGGGAATTTTTCGGTAGAGCCATAAACTGTTCGGTATTGCGACGTACTGTCAGCTTCAACAACAAAGAAATAATCACCTTCGTCAGGAACTGTTATAGAGCCTTCATAACGATTTGTTCCTGGCCAAACTTCTTTCATGTCCCCGCGCGATACAACTTTTCCTTTTAAATCATGTAAAACAACTTGGGCGCTTAATTTTTCATGGCCCTCAATTACAGC
>CAINSH010000138.1 GCA_903852955.1 uncultured Actinomycetes bacterium
AAAGTAGGTCCAACTGCTGTAGTAGATGTTGCACGACGCGCAGGTATTCCAGAGTCAGTTGCCATGATGCCAACACCTTCAGTTGTGCTTGGCGTTGCAAGCCCACACGTCATCGATGTTGCAAATGCGTATGCAACTTTTGCCGCTCAAGGGATTAAATCAAAGCCGTATTTAGTTGCCCAAGTAATTGGTGCTAATAAAGGCGTCTTATATGAAGGCAAGCAAGAAACACAGGAAGTATTTTCTAAAGAAGTTATGGCTGATCTGACTTATTCGCTTAAAGGTGTTGTAACTGGCGGAACTGGATCTGCAGCACTTGCACTTGGTCGACCAGCTGCTGGTAAAACTGGTACATCACAATCAAATGCATCAGCTTGGTTCAGTGCATACACGCCACAACTGGCTGCATCAGTTGCGCTATTTAGAGATAACGCATCAGAGACACTCAACGGTATAGGTGGCTTGAACTCTGTAACGGGTGGAACTTTCCCGGCCAAAATTTGGACCGCCTTTATGAAAGGTGCATTACGTGGCCAACCAATTATGGATTTTCCAGCACCTGCAAATATCGGTGGCTTAGAACCCGTAGTCATGACATCTGGCGGAGTTCAAAAGCGAAACCCATGACAATAGATGCGCACTAAAGCCTTCTTAATTTTGGCTGTATTGGCCGCACTTGTCTCATTTACTAAGTTTTCACACTGCCAAAGCACTACCTGGGCTACTCCAGATCAATACATACATGCTTGTTATAGCGACCTGCCTTCCTTGTTTGGCGAACGTGGATTAATTGATAACAAATGGCCATATGCAAGCAAGACCAACGCCGTTGAATATCCAGTAATTACTGGATTAGTTATGTATGCAACTTCATTTGTGGCACATTCGCCAATTTCTTACTTCAATATCAATGCGATATTTCTGGCACTTTTATTTATTGTCGTAATCTTGATTGCACGCAGAATAAAACCCGAGTTTGCTTACTTAATTCCACTAGCTCCTGCCATGGTTGCATCCCTATATATCAACTGGGACCTGTGGGCGATTGCAACAATGATGCTAGCGATTTATTGGTTTGATCGTAAACAAGATATCTACAGTGCAATAGCAATTGCGATTTCTATTTCTACAAAGTTTCTTCCGGTGTTTTTACTTTTTCCAATTGCATTCATCTTATGGAGACAGAATCGAATTAAAGAACTTGTTAAATATATTGGCACCACTGCGGGTATCTGGATTGCGATTAATGCACCATTTGCTTTAACAACCCCAACAGGTTGGTGGCGTTTTTACAAATTAAATATGGAGCGACAAGCCGACTGGGGATCTTTGTGGTTAGCCCTTGATCAACTTGGAATAAACCTTGCAAATCTTAATTACTTAGCAATTCTTCTATTGCTGATTGGCATGACATCAGTAGCAATTTTTCTCTTTGAGTTAAAACATACGCCAACACTTGCATCAGTAGCATTTGTTGTTTTAGCGGTTGTCATGATTTCTAGCAAAGTTTATTCACCACAATATGTTTTATGGTTAACGCCATTGGCGGTAATTGCGTTAACAAATAAAAAAGATTTACATGCATTTTGGATTTGGCAGATTGCGGAAACTTTGTATCACGTTGCAATTTGGCAACACTTAGCGCTTTTTACTGGCGCGCACTTTGGTTTACAGCAAGGCGCATATGCCACCATTACTCTGCTGCGCGTAGCGGCCACGGCCTATCTAGCGGCCATCCTGGTAAAACGGGCTTTACAGGCTCGAAATACACAGGGATCTCTGCTCGATTTACTCTTTGAGGCCTCTAAGCCTTACCCTT
>CAINSH010000139.1 GCA_903852955.1 uncultured Actinomycetes bacterium
TCCTGGAACGTAGCGACCAATTTCTTCAATTGATAGACCGTTACGTGCCTTGCGTGAGTCTGTAACAACTACACGGAAAAATGGTGTGCGGATTTTACCCATGCGCATTAAACGAATTTTTGTAGCCAAGTGAGTTTGTACTCCTGTTTATGTGTGTCACACGAATCGATCGCAGCGGGGTGCGCAATCAATGTCATACAACTATCGGTCGTGGATGTTGAACGGGGGTAGAGGGCCCCATCAACAGGTGCCCAATTCTGCCATCCAAAGCCTGCAAACGCGAAATCGGGCCTTACTGACCCTGTTCTAAGGCGCGCTTTGCGGGATTGCCTGATTTAGATTTCTTCTTCCCCGGTTGGCTCTTGGCAGCAGCCTTTGGCATGGCCGGCATACCCATGGCTCCCATTCCTGCCGGCATACCGCCATTTCGTACTTGCTTCATCATCTTTTGTGCAGCGGCAAAACGATCAACAAGGTTATTTACATCGGAAACTTTTCGACCAGCACCTAATGCGATTCGCGCACGTCTTGAACCGTTAAGAACCTTGGGATCTTGGCGTTCAAGTGGAGTCATGGATTGAACAATGGCTTTAGTGCGAACAATTTCACTTTCATCAAAGTTTTCAATCTGCTTTTTCATCTGACCCGCACCGGGCAACATCCCTAGCAGTTTAGACATTGAACCCATTTTAGACATGGCCTGTAACTGTTCGAGAAAATCTTCAAGAGTGAAATCCTCACCGCTGGCAAACTTTGCTTCAAGCTTTGCTGATGTATCTCCATCAAAGGCCTTCTTTGCCTGTTCGGCAAGGGTTGCCACATCTCCCATTCCAAGAATGCGTGAAGCCATACGTTCTGGATAAAAAATATCAAAATCGGCTAATTTTTCACCCGTTGATGCAAACATAATTGGGCGTTTTGTTATTGACGCGATTGAAAGTGCTGCGCCACCTCGGGCATCTCCATCTAATTTTGTTAAAACAACTCCATCAAATCCAACACCGTTTAGAAATGCTTCCGAAGTTCGCACAGCATCTTGACCGATCATTGCATCCACGACGAAGAGAATCTCATCGGGATTAATTGCATCTCTAATCGATACAGCTTGCTTCATTAATTCTTCATCAATACCAAGACGTCCAGCTGTATCGACAATGACCATGTTATATAACTTAGATTTTGCAAACTCAATACCGCTCTTAGCAACCTTTACTGGATCGCCAACACCATTTCCAGGTTCAGGAGCAAAGACTGGAACTCCAATACTTTCTCCGACAACTTGTAGTTGAGTAACCGCATTTGGACGCTGTAAGTCAGATGCAACTAAAAGAGGTGTATTTCCTTGATCAGCATAAAACTTTGCCAGCTTGCCAGCCAAAGTTGTTTTACCCGCCCCTTGTAAACCGGCCAACATAATTACCGTGGGAGGATTCTTTGCAAAACGCACTCTGCGAGCAGACCCACCTAAAATCTCAATTAAAGCGGTATTGACGATTTCAAAGACCGCTTGAGCTTGATTTGTTCCTGACTGCAAAGTTGGCAACGCAGCGAGAGATTTCTCGCGGATTTGGGAGATAAAGGTTTCAACTACTGACAAGGCAACATCGGACTCGAGTAAGGCTTGGCGAATCTCAATGCACGTAGTTTCGATATCGGCGCTACTAATTTTGCCGCGCCCACGTAAAGCCGAAAATGCTCCGCTAAAGCGTGTAGTGAGTGACTCAAACATAAGGCGCTAAGACTACTTCAGTAGTTGGCGTAAATGCGAAGCAACTTCTTCTGAGCGCTGGGCGCTTAATGCACCACCTGCCAACTCTGTGACATATAACGTATCGATAGCCTCGGCCCCAAGCGTTGTGACAATTGCAGAACGAATATCAATTTTTGATTGGGTTATTCCAGCACCAATTCGAAAAAGTAATCCTGGTCGATCATGGCTTCGAACTTCAATAATTGTTGCCTCGGTTGCCTCATCATTATAAATCTCAATAATTGGATCAGGCACAGGTATCGCTGGAGCTGATGCATATGCAGCCGCTCTTGTGGCAAGTTTGCTTTCAATATGGGTAGCATCTTTGAAAGCATTTTCTATTTCGCTACGCAAGAATTCAGCCGAGATTTCAGGAGCATGAGGTTCCGGGGTAACAATCCATTTCATCACTGCTGAAGGTCCATGTGATTTAGTTCTAGCTGAGCGAACATCTAATCGAGACGTATTTAGCACACCGGCAACGAGTGAGAGAAGACCAGGCTTATCTGGTGAAATTATCTCGATTGAATAACCATTCTCACGTTTTTCCAAATTGACCTGCAAGATTCCAGATTCAGCGGTTTTGAGTTGAGCAGGACTGATTTCAGGTTGCTTAGCAATTGTGTTAGAACCAATCATCGCTTTTTTAACTCTTGAAACTAAATCTGCAACCAATGTAGCTTTCCAGTCGCTCCAACCAGCACTACCCGTGGCTTCACCATCGGCGATGCTTAATGCGTGCAGAAGTTCTAGCGTATTTAAATCAGGAATCACACTGAGAATGGATTGAATGGTTGCGGGGTCATCTAAGTCACGCCGCGTCGCCGTTGCTGATAACAACAAATGATGTTTGACAAGAATCTTAATTGTTTCAACATCTTGTAAGGGAAAACCAATTCGAATAGCCAGAGGTGCAATTAGACGTTCGCCTCTGATCGAATGGTCTTCTTGTTCTCCTTTTCCAATATCGTGGAAAAGTGCAGCAAAGAGCAGCAAATCAGGTCGATGAACTTTACGAGTAAGCGCAGCCGCGTGCACTGCCGTTTCAACCATATGTCTATCAACGGTATGGCGGTGGAGTGCATTGCGCTGTGGAAGTGAGCGAAGCGGTCGCCACTCTGGCAACCAATGAAAAATAATCTCTTCTTGATCTAAGGCCTCAAAAATTGAAACCATTGATTCACCTGCACCAATCAATGAAATCAAATATTCACGGGCCTCTCGGGGCCACGGATTAGGAAGAACTGCTTTGCCCTCTTTAAAAGCCGTCGATAGTAATGAATAAGAACTAAGTGAGATGGGAAGCCCCAACTGCGCAGCCGTTGCCGCAGCCCGAAGTCCCAGAATCGGATCTGCGGACATATCTACTAGTGGATCAATTGTTATTTCCTTTTGAGCAACCGATAAATTCTTAGCAACAGGTTCGCTTCGTTGTTTTCGAATCAATCGCCCAAAACCTTCGTGGGCTTTATGTTCGATTTGATGCCAAGTGAACTCCAGTAGGTAATCAACAGATCGTGCCGCTTGTGCGACATCGCTCATTAACGCATCGGCATCTGCGTATTTAAGTTCTAGTGCTACAGCATCTTGTTCTTGAAAAAGTAAACGATCTTTATTGCGTCCACTGCTCTGATGCAAAGTTTCACGGACGTCATTGAGTTTAGATTCAGCCCAACTTATTCGCTCAAGTGGCACGTTTGCCGAGCCAGAAAATGCAATTGCCCGTAACGCGTTTATGTCTCGCAATCCCCCGCGAGCTTCTTTCACATCTGGTTCTAATAAATATGCCAACTCACCCGCACGATTGTGACGCTCAGTCAGGGATTTCTTCAGCTCGGGCAATCTATGCCGTGCATTCTTACGCCAGTTTTCGAGGCTATCGTTTTGAACTACATCAACTAAATCCGAATCTCCTGCAACAAGTCGAATATCTAAAAGGCCAAGAGCTACTTTTAAATCTTTTTCTGCCGCGTCTCTAGTTTCAGAACGAGTTCGAACTGAGTGATCAACACTCTTACTGTCCCAAAGTGGGTACAGGAGTGAATTAACAAATTCATTTAGCCCATTGTGTGAAAACTGACCTTGGTGCAAAATCACAATATCTAAATCAGAGCCTGGCGAAAGTTCCCCGCGCCCATACCCACCGACTGCTGCAATTGCTAAACCTTTAGCGCTTTTCCCAGATTTTTCTACAGCAGCGTTAAAAAGCGAAAGAAGGAAACGGTCGCTCTCGTTCGACCGCTCCCTTCGCTCGCGTGTGCTCATTTATCTATCTTAGATTGCGTCAGGTCCGCGTTCTCCTGTACGGACTCGTACAACTTGATCCACGGGCGTTGTCCAGACCTTGCCATCGCCAATGGAACCGGTTGAGGCTGCCTTAACGATCACATCTACAACTGCAGCTGCATCTGCATCATCTGCTAGAACTTCAAGACGTACCTTTGGTACTAAATCAACTGTGTATTCAGCCCCACGGTAAACCTCAGTATGTCCTTTTTGGCGACCAAACCCACTGGCCTCAGAAACTGTCATTCCAGTTACGCCGTGTTCCTGCAAGGCGTTCTTTACATCTTCTAGCTTAAATGGTTTCAATATTGCTGTAATTAGTTTCATTAGAAAGAACCTCCACGTGATGAGCTAGACATTTCATATGCAGTCTCAGCATGTTCTGCCAAGTCCACGCCTTCTACTTCAGCATCCTTAGGCAAGCGGAATCCGATTGTCTTTTCGATGATGAATCCAAGAACCAAAGTAACAAGGAATGAATAAAGTGCAACCATTCCAACACCTAGTCCTTGCTTAGCTAATAGCGCAGTACCTCCCCCGTAGAAAATTCCATCCAGACCGAGGCTGTTGACTGTGTGAGTTCCGAACAATCCAATTGCGAGTGAGCCCCAGATTCCACCAACAAGGTGTACACCGACGACATCGAGTGAATCATCAAATCCAAACTTGTACTTTAGGCCAACTGCAAGTGCACAGAAAATTCCGGCAAAAAGACCAATAACTACGGCGGCCCATGGTGCAACAAATGCACAAGCAGGTGTGATTGCGACAAGACCAGCAACAGCGCCAGATGCTGCTCCTAGTGAAGTTGGATGACCATTTCGAATTTTCTCAACAAGCAACCAACCAATGAGTGCACCAGCTGTAGCAACCTGTGTATTCATAAATGCAAGTCCTGCGATTCCATTGGCAGCAAGTGCGGATCCGGCATTAAAACCAAACCACCCAAACCACAATAAACCAGAACCAAGTAACACAAGTGGCAATGAATGTGGACGCATCGCTTCTTTGCGCCAACCAACACGCTTTCCAAGAATTATTGCAAGTGCAAGACCTGCTGCTCCGGCGTTAATGTGAACTGCAGTTCCGCCAGCAAAGTCTTCTAATCCTTTTCCGGCTAAGTAACCTGTACCGGTAACTGTGTCACCAACTTTATTACCAAAGGCAAAGACCCAGTGAGCAACTGGGAAGTAAACGATTGTTGACCAAATTGCTACGAATACTGCCCACGCAGTAAATTTCGTGCGATCTGCTATCGCGCCTGAAATAAGTGCTGGAGTAATAATTGCAAACATCAATTGAAATGCTGCAAATACCAAAACTGGGATTGGATAAATTCCACCGTTATTAGTTAAATCATTTACCATTCCACCCAGACCTGAGAATGAGATGTTTCCATACCAGGCAGATTCGGCCTTATATCCAAAAGCTAATTCGAATCCATAGATGACCCACAAAATACTTACGATTCCGATTGTCACAAAAGACATCATCATCATATTCAGAACGCTCTTAGTGCGAACCATTCCGCCATAGAAAAAGGCAAGTCCAGGTGTCATAAGAAGAACGAGAGCGGTGCTAGCTAGCATCCAGGCTGTATCGCCTGAGTTCAACACGATATCTGTCATATTTACATCTGCTTTCGAGATTGATTAATGAAATGTCTCGCCTTTGAGATGTGCGTAGCCTCTATGAAGTGAGTTACAGCAGATGATGCGCTCTATTTCGAGCCGGTGACAAAAACCTTTTCTGTGTTACATCTGGGTTACGAGAGCAGGCCCTGGATATAGCTTTCAGCATCAAAGGGGGCAAAATCAGCTTCAGTCTCACCCGATCCAACCCACTTGATCGGAATGTCTAACTCTTTTTCAATTGCCAGTGCTACGCCGCCCTTTGCGCTTCCATCGGTTTTAGTCAGGATTACTCCAGTGACTTGTACTGCTTCGGTAAAGATTTTTGCTTGCTGTAGGCCGTTTTGACCAGTTGTGGCATCTATGACCAATAAAACTTCATTGATTGGGAAAACTTTTTCAACAACTCTTTTTACTTTTTCAAGCTCTGCCATTAAATCATTTTTATTGTGAAGACGCCCAGCGGTATCAATAATTAAATAATCTGCATTAACTTCTTGTGCCTTTTTTGCTGCATCAAATGCGACAGATGCTGGATCGCCATTTGCTTTTCCAGAAATCACCTGAACTCCAATTTTTTCTCCCCAAGTTTGCAACTGTTCCACAGCAGCTGCACGGAAAGTATCTCCTGCTGCTAGCACGACACTATTGCCAGATTTCTTGAGCAAAGCACCTAACTTTGCAACTGAAGTAGTTTTCCCGGTGCCGTTTACTCCTACGACCATAATCACTGTCGTGTCTTGGCTAGATTCTGCTGCGCGATTTTTTGTTGAAAGGTTTGCAAAAAGAATCTGTGTCAGAGCTTCTAGAGCATTTTCACTTTTAACCTTACGAGCTGCTTCAAGAAAATCCTTGGTTAACGTCGGCCCAAGATCTGAAAGCAGCAGCTCTTCTTCGAACTCTTTCCAGTCCGCGTGGGCAAAATCATTAGTACCCTTTATTTTGGCAATGAACTTACTAAAAATTCCCATTCGAACCTGACCTACTTAACTTGCGTCAGATTCGCGCAAA
>CAINSH010000140.1 GCA_903852955.1 uncultured Actinomycetes bacterium
AACTGTGGGATGTCTTTGCGCAGCGAAGCTGCATCTACGGCGTCAAGAATGTTCATGGAGTCGGTCCTTTAGTCTTATCGTCTTAAGCACCGGCTGTGGCAGGTGCAGACTGCGTATCTTGCCACAGAAGGGGCTCTGAGCGTAAATCGGCCAAACTAGGCTGGAATCTCACGCATGAGCAGCTCGTGAAGGTGCGCACCAGCTGCAACGCTGAGCCACATGCCTCGCCACTGATGGGTAGTAACCACTGCCCCAGCCTCGGTGGCAATCAGAGCGCCAGCAGCTAAATCCCACTCCTTTAATCCAGTCTCTATATATCCATCAATAATTCCAGCGCCGACAAAGCAAAGATCGGTTGCGGCGGCGCCGATTCGGCGGATATCTCGAATTTTTGGAAGCAAAACCTTTACAAGATCTAATTGATTAACACGATCTTTAACGTCGTAGGCAAAACCCGTTGCAATCAAAGCTCGATCTAATTCAACCGGGTCATTACAAGCAATCTTTGTGCCATTAAGGAATGCCCCGCCACCGCGCGTTGCATGCCAAGTCGAAGCAATGGTTGGTGAATGCACCACCCCTACAACAACACCTTCTGCATCTTTTACTGCGATGCTGATATTCCAGCCCGGAAGCCCGTAGAAATAATTAACGGTGCCATCGACTGGATCAATCACCCAGGTGTATCCAGATTGTGAACTTCGTTCTGCGCCTTCTTCGCCGATAATTCCATCCTCAGGACGGGCAGCAAGAATCGCGCTAACAATTAACTTCTCACTTGCCATATCCATCTGCGTTGCAATATCAATGGCAGTGGATTTAGAAGTCAGTTCCCATGATGCCGGTCGATCAACAAGTAAACGGCCAGCTTGTTGCGCTATTTGCAACGCTAATTCAAGAAGTTCATCTTTAATGCTCACGTGCCTATCCTAACCCTGACATAGGATGGGCAACATGTTCTCGGCATATACAACGCTATTTCGCACACCGGGAGCGATGAAATTTTCGATCCCTGCGCTGATTGGCCGAATGCCGATTTCAATGGATTCGCTGGCTTTAATCTTTATCGTTGTTGCAGTCAGCGATTCCTATGCGCTCGCAGGTCTCTTAAGCGCAGTTGCATCAATTGTAATTTCAATGTCTACCCCTTATTGGTCAAGGCTTTCGGATCGAATCGGCCAACGCAAGATGCTTCAACGCGTTGTTCCACTTAAAATTGCTGGGCTTTCACTTTTTCTCGCACTTGTAATTAATGAAGCACCCATCTGGACCTGGTTTGTGTCAATTATCTTTGCCGAGCTGACTTCAGTAAATGCCGGTGGTTTGGTGCGTCGCCGCTGGTTACATGTATTAAGTCCAGATAAATCAACAACTGCTGAAGATGAAAGTGATAAACACTTAATCAATACGGCTTACTCGTATGAAGCACTAATGGATGAAATTGTTTTTATCGTTGGGCCAATTTTGGCGACTGCATTCGCCACTGCAATTGCACCGGCGGCGGGCTTGATTGCTGGAATGATCTTGATGTCTATCGGTATGCCGCTATTTGCCATGCAACGTGCAACTGAACCTCCACCTTCGCCAGTTCGCACAAAAGATCCGCATCCGCCAGTCATTGGTATTCCGATTGTTCAAGCCATTGCATTAGCTACAACCTTTACTGGCGGATTTTTTGGAGCAATTTCAATTGTGGTAGTTGGTTTTTCTGAAAGCCAAGGACACAAAGCTCAATCCGGTTTACTGCTGGGTTTATGGGCAAGTGGTAGCGCAGTAATGGCGTTGATTAACGGTCTGATTAAATGGAAACTTCCCTATGTATCTAGATTTCTAATCTTTTTAATTTCATTGACCGTACTTTCTATTCCCTTCATCTTTGTTCACTCAATTTTTTGGTTAGCTATTGCGCTCTTCTTTAATGGTTTTGCCATCGCACCTCTTGTCGTTAATGCCTATGGCGTCGTTCAAGACGTAGTTCCAGCTGAACAAATTACGGAGTCATTTACTTGGGTGGTAGCTGGAATGCCATTGGGCGGCGCACTTTCTAGCGCACTTGGTGGCTGGATTATTGATAACTATGGGGCACGTACCGCTTTTTGGGTCCCACTTGGATTTATGTGTGCGGCACTACTAGCCACACTGCCCTTCTTTCGTGTTTATAAGCGGCTCATCCATTACCCTCTGAACCGTGACTGAGCTTCGGTTAAATGGCAAGAGTGATGACGGCACCCACTTGTCTCTGATTGACAATGACGGAAACGAATTTAGCGTCCGTATTAGTGACACTTTACGTGCCACCGTTAATCAACCACGGCTTTCAGCAGTTCCTGAACAGGAAAGCTCAACGATTTCAATTAAAGACATACAGCGTCGCTTGCGTGCTGGCGAATTAGCTGAAGAACTTTCTCGTGAAAATAACATTTCAATTGAAAAAATCGAACGCTTTTCGGGTCCAATTTTGCAAGAACGAATTTATATTATTGATCAAGCGCAGCAGGTTTCCGTTCGCAAAGAAGGCAGTCGCGAACCAGTTAACTTGTTAGGTGTCGTTGTCTCACGTCTTGCACCACGCAATATTGATCTTTCAGAACTTTCTTGGAACACATGGCGCCACGAAGATGGAACGTGGACTGTCGAGCTTCATTATCCAAATAGCTCTGGCATAGGAATTGCTCAGTGGAATTTTGATACAACTCGTCGCATACTTTCTTCAATGGATGAAAATGCGCGTTGGATGATGGGCGATGAGCCACCTACACGCCCAATGGCTACGCCAGGGTTAATTTACTCAGAAGCGAATCACCCTTCACTGCGCGAAGAAACGCCAGCTCCGACCCCAGAAGTTCCACGTCTGGCAGTAATTCGTGAAGTTCCAGATGATGAGGCTGCACGCGATGGGGTAGTTGCGCGTGCAAAAGTTCCAAGTTGGGACGAAATAATGTTTGGCATTAATCCAACTGAAGAGCAGTAGAAAATGATTGTCGACTCCGCACTTTATGAGAACGGTGTAAGAGTTAAAGATGGTGGAGACATTTCAGACCTTGTCGACCAAGCGCGGCTTAGCGGTGGATTTGTTTGGGTTGGATTGGCTGCTCCAACACAGGAAGAATTTGACCATGTTGTTGGTGAATTACATTTTCATCCTTTGGCGGTTGAAGATGCAGTAAATGCACAACAACGCCCGAAAATTGAAGAATACGGTGGCCTCACATTTTTTGTATTAAAAACAGTTTTTTATAATGAGTCAAAGAGTGAAATTAGCACGGGCGAATTAATGTGTTTCGTAGATCCACACTTCATTGTCATCGTTCGCCATGGTGAAGGATCTCCTCTCGCCACCGTTCGACATGAGATCGAAGCTCGCTCTGATTTTCTAATGTTAGGACCGTATGCCGTGCTGCATGCCGTTGCTGATCGTGTAATCGATGAATATACGGTCATTGCTAATGAACTTGAAAATGATGTGGTTGCACTAGAAAACAAAGTTTTTGGTGGGACGCGCCAAACATTTTCACAAGAAATTTACTTTTTAAAACGTGAAATTATTGAATACCGACATGCCATCGAGCCACTCGTGATCCCGCTTCAGAAATTAACATCTGAAACTCTCTCCTCTACTCCTGCAGAAATAAGACCATTTTTTAGAGACACTTTGGATCACTTAAACCGCGCATGCGAACACGCCTCGGGCATGGATTCACTTTTGACCTCAGCGCTGCAGGCTGATTTGGCGCATATTCAAGTTAGACAAAATGAAGATGTCAGAAGAATTTCTGCCTGGGTCGCACTAGCAGCTGGACCCACAATGATTGCCGGAATTTATGGTATGAACTTTGATTTCATGCCTGAACTACGGTGGAAATTTAGTTACCCATTGCTGCTTGTGGTGGTAACCACTTTAAGCTCGGTTTTATTTTATAGATTCAGAAAATCTA
>CAINSH010000141.1 GCA_903852955.1 uncultured Actinomycetes bacterium
GGGTCGTAGAGACCTTGTGCTTGCGGATAATTTGAGGACAGTGCCACGGCGAAGAGCTCCTGTTGTCGATGTGAAAATTTGCGGGACAACCTTGGCCCTAATGGTGCTGTCAAAGAGTAGCAACAAATCCCTTGCTAGTTAAAGAAATTAAAGGCCAGATATGTGGGCGATCTGACCGATTCCAGCAGTGATGAGCATGCCTAGGCAGCCACCCAAGATGACACGAATAGTTGGCACCAGTACTTTCGAGCCTGCAGTTCGCGCACTGACTACGCCAGTTAGAACTAAGCCAGCAACGGTGAAGCCAACAATGCTCCACGCTTTTGCCCCCAAAGTAGGAGCAAATGCGCCAAGAAATGGAATAAAGCCACCAACAGTAAAACTAAAAGCAGATGCAATCGCTGCTTGTACGGGACGCGCTTTTGTATGTGGGTGCTGACCTAACTCATCGCGAAGATGTGCGGTAAGTGGATCTTTCTTGTGCATCTCTTGCGCAACAGTTAACGCAAGTTCTGGGGAAAGCCCTCGATCAATATATATCTGTTGTAGCTCAAGAAGTTCACCTTCAGGATCTGATGCTAAATGTTCAATTTCTAGAAGGCGATCAGATTCTTCAACATCATTTTGAGAACGCACAGAGACATATTCTCCGACTGCCATCGACATCGCACCTGCTGAGATTCCAGCAAGGCCTGCAGTAATCAGGAAATCATTTTTACCGGCAGCAGCAACACCAATCATCAATGAAGCAGTTGAAACCAAGCCATCGTTTGCTCCAAGCACTGCCGCTCGTAACCAACCTGCTCGGTGTGTGCGGTGGTGCTTATTGCGCTGATAGACATCTTCAAGTGACATGGAAACCAGCCTACCTGAATTTAATTAGCTTTTTTAGTTTGGCGCAAAAGTGTCATGAGGGCGAACATTGCCACAAGGATGCTCACCCAGATATTCAGGCGCAGCCCCCCAATAGTGTGAGCAGAATCAATTCGAATTGATTCAATACCTAAACGTCCAATGCTGTAGCCCAAGACATAGAGTGAAAAAACCTGGCCAGAATGCAATCTGGATCCAATTCTGATTAATAGAAATGCTAAAAGCGTGCACCACACAGCCTCATAAGCAAAAGTGGGATGAAAGGTTTCAAATGTTGAATAACCCGAAGGCCTATATCGTGCCGGAACTTCTAGCGCCCAAGGTGCATCTAATGGGCGCCCAAAGAGTTCGACGTTAAACCAGTTTCCAAAACGGCCAATCCCCTGGGCTAACAACACACCTGGTGCAAGCGCATCAAGGAAAAGTGAAAACTTTGGAAGTTCAATTCTTGTAGCTAGTTGTCTGTAGCGAAACCAAGCGGCCAAAGCGCCAAGTGAAATAGCTCCCCAAATACCAAGGCCACCCTGCCAAATTTTGAAAGCATCAAGTGGATGTCCGCCATTGCCAAAGTAAGCATCGGGTGAAGTGATGACGTGATAAATGCGCCCACCGATAATTCCAAATGGCACAGCAATAATTGCAACTTCAGATACAACGGATGCGCCGTTATCGGTTCGCGCTTTAAATCGCTTATCACCGAGCCAAATTGCAACTGCAATACCGATGATTATGCAAAGCGCATAAAGATGAAAAGTGAAAGGTCCGAACTCCAACGCCGAGAGCGTTGGCGATGGAATTGAACGATTCAAAGTTTAACTAGCTTCGAATGCGGCTGAAAACTCATCGAGAACAAATCCGCTGTTCTTGCGTTCCCACAGTTTGCCGTTAAAGAAGACCGTAGGTGTTCCCTTGACGTTGTACTTGGCCATTGAGTCGTACGCGGCTTTAACTAGATCAAGTTTAGAAACATTTGTAACGCAATCAACGAAGCTTTTCGAAGTTAGTCCGACGTATGAACCAATCTTTACCAAATTCTCAGTTGTATAAAAACCCGAGTTTTCTAAAGCTGGTTGAACTAGATAGACGGCCTTGTGGAAATCTAAATAACGACCTTCGTCAGCCGCGCAATATTCTGCATTTGCAGCCGAGACTGATTCATCACCGATAAATGAAACCACGTGGAAAGTCACGTTAGCTTTCTTGGAGCGAATTAACTCATCAATGTAATCGCCATTAGCTTGTTCGAAAGTATTACAAATTGGGCACTGTGGGTCTTCCCAAAGATCAATAGTCTTTGCAGCACCCGTATTAATTGTTATTCCTGAACCGTTGGCAAGATCTACTGTGGCAGGTATTGCTTCGCCAACTTTGAAATCTTTAATGGCCGTAAAAGATGCTTCGGCTTTGCTCTTTTGACTAATGACACTAAAGATTGCACCAGTTGCAACTACCAAAGTCACCATGCCGATGACAAGCCAACGGGTGAAATTATCTCCGCTTGCTGCTTTAGTTGCCTTTGCTTGCTTAGCCATTTACTGCTCCTCATTGATCGCAATAGATTTTTCGATGCTTAAACGTCCGTATGGGAAAAAGTATAGATAAGCCCCTAATATTGCCAAACCTAAATCGCGCAAAATCTCTATGAGATACGTACGGTGAACCTCGGCTGCCTTAGAAGGGTCGATTGCTCCGCCTCCACCAAAGCACCCACAGTCAATTAAAATGCCTCGGGCCCACACCGAGATAATTGCGGCCACAAATACCA
>CAINSH010000142.1 GCA_903852955.1 uncultured Actinomycetes bacterium
GCGAGCTTCGATGATTTTATCGAGACCAGCGAATGCGCCACCAACAATGAACAAAACATTTGTCGTATCAATTTGAATAAATTCTTGATGAGGGTGCTTGCGGCCACCTTGTGGCGGAACAGATGCAACTGTGCCTTCCAGAATCTTTAGAAGTGCTTGCTGCACACCTTCACCTGAAACATCGCGAGTAATCGATGGATTTTCAGATTTGCGAGCAACCTTATCGATTTCATCGATGTAGATAATTCCGGTTTCAGCTTTCTTAACATCGTAATCAGCTGCTTGCAAAAGCTTTAGCAAAATGTTCTCAACATCTTCGCCTACGTAACCTGCTTCGGTTAAGGCAGTTGCATCGGCAATTGCAAATGGCACATTAAGCATGCGAGCCAGGGTTTGCGCCATTAAAGTCTTACCGCAACCAGTTGGGCCAAGTAACAAAATATTGCTCTTCGCTAATTCGATGCCATCTTCGCGCTTTGAATCCCCTGATTGAACGCGCTTGTAGTGGTTATAAACAGCAACTGATAATGATTTCTTTGCGCGGTCTTGGCCGATTACATATTGATCAAGGAAATCAAAAATCTCTTGTGGCTTTGGAAGTTCAGTTAAACCCAGGGCTGCAGTTTCGGAAAGTTCTTCAACGATAATCTCGTTACAAAGATCAATACATTCGTCGCAGATATAAACGCCTGGACCGGCGATCAATTTCTTAACTTGCTTCTGGGTCTTTCCGCAGAAAGAGCACTTAAGCAGGTCGCTGGTTTCGCCGATGCGAGTCATGATTCTCCTTTAGCGAAGGGCGGGGAGTTCCCTTGCGTATGGGTGAAGCCTAATTTCTAACGCAGATTCTTGCCGGACTTTTCACGCTTATTCTTGTTCGCCCACAGCGATAATGGCTTAGGGAGATAATTAATCTGAAACTACATCACTCTTTGGCGGCATCTTCATATCTCGCACCCCGGGAATTCGCATTACCGATAGCCCCATCAGAATATGGAAGATCGAAGCACCGATTAATAAATTTCGCTCGCCAAAATAATCAGCAGCTGGACCAACGAGCGCCATGCCAAGTGGCATCAAGGCTGTTGAACCCATGTGATCGATTGAGAAAACTCGCCCCTGTAGATGCGGTGGAACCTCTCGTTGCACAGCAGTTGACCACCAGGCCTCCCACGGACCAACTGAAAGCCCTGCGATTAAGTAGGCAATCACAATTACTGTGCCAGAGACTGGAAATGCCAAAGCTAGCGGAGCCACAATCACAATCATCCAGACCAAGATTGAAACCTGGCCTTCATGCCTAACTTTTACTTTCACGCAGATTAATGCCGAAATAATGCTGCCTACTGAAAAAGCTGCTGCTGCAAGTGCAAACGGCGTATTCGAATCAAATTCGCGCTTTGTGATGATTGGGAGCAAAACTGTTTCGGCAGCTAGAACCACCATCAACTGAAATGAAACCATAAAGATCATGGCCCCGATCCAGGGGATTTCAATAACAGTGCGCAGTCCTTCGCGCATTTCAGTTAAGAATGATTCGCGTACCTTTGGCTCACTCTTAATCACTTCCTTAATTTGATTTAAAAAGTAGGTGCCGAGTGCAAAAGTAAATGCGGTTATCAAGAATGTTAAGCGCCCACCTATGAGATATACCGATACTCCCCCGATACCCGGGCCAATAATTGTTGATGTGCGCACCACAATGTTTCGAGCCACATTTGCTGCGGGCAATTTCTCATCAGGCACCAAGCTAGGCATGATCGCACCCGCTGCAGCTGCACCAAATGCATCACCGACGCCTACTAGAAATACAGCAAGCCCTAAGAAAATGTGTGGTGTAGCTGGGCCTGAAAGAAAGACCATTGAAAAAACAATTACCGCACGCGCTAGGTCTGCAGCAATCATCACCTGTTTACGAGGCAAGCGATCAGTCCAGACGCCGGCAAATGGTGCCCCGATAACTGATGCCAAGATTCGCGAACCTAAGATCAAACCAAGTGTCGTTGCGTTGCCACCTTGATCAATAATCGTAACTGCTAGTGCAATTGGAAAAGCTGATGCACCCAGAACAAATATCGTCGTGGAAACCCAAAAGAGGCGGTATCCC
>CAINSH010000143.1 GCA_903852955.1 uncultured Actinomycetes bacterium
CGTGAAACATGTATGAGTAAATGCTTGAACTTGTTCGATAACTCGGTCAACCACGCGTTGAGCTGAATTGCCCACGTTGGTTACGCCAATACCTGAACCTAAATCAATTATTTGGTTGCCATCAATATCGAGCAAGATCGCATCACTTGCGCGTTCGATAACAACGGGAATCGCCATTCCCAATCCGGCAGAAGTCGCTTCTGTGCGGCGCTTAAGCGCTTCAGTAGATTTTGGTCCTGGAATAGCAGTAACCAAGCGACGTTCTTGAGTCAGATTAGTAAGTGTGGTCATGGGAAAAGTCTAAGCCCTCATTTTGGTACCAGGGGCCAAGAAGTTACCCTTGGCGCTATGAGTTCCCTGAGAGATTCGGCACCGTTATTAGATGCTTATCTTTCCTACTTTGAAGTAGCGCGAACCCCTTTCACGATTCCAGGACATAAGCAGCGCGCATCACGCTTGGACCCAGATCTTGGAGCCATTGTTGATGGTGATACACCTTTATATGGCGGCTTAGATGAAATTAAATTAACTAATCAAACGCTTAAGAAGGCCGAGAGTTTGGCTGCCACATTATGGGGCGCAGACTTCGCACGCTTTTCAACTGGTGGATCAACCCATGCCAATCAAGCAATTGTCTTAGCTCTTGGAAAACCCGGAGACAAGGTTGCGCTTTCTCGAACGGCTCATCGTTCAATTCTTAGCGCATTAGTTTTAGCTGGACTAGAACCAATTTGGTTAACACCCCAAATTGATTCGGCAACAGGTGTACCAACAGGAATTAGCGTAAACGAGTTTGAAAAAATAATCGGGGAAAAACCAATCGCGCTTTTGCTCACCGAGCCTGGCTATCTCGGAACACTCTCGGATTTAGAGGCGCTAATAAATAAAGCGCATTCACATTCAATACCTGTAATTGTTGATGCAGCGTGGGGTGGACATTTTGGATTTTCAGATTCAACTCCCAAGCACTGCCTTGCACTCGGCGCGGATGCGCTCATCACAAGTGTGCATAAAACACTTCCGGGCTACAGCGCTTCGGCGCTTTTGTTGGCACAAGGTCGATTCTTAAACCTTGATCGCATTGAACAAAGTTTTGAAACTACACATACGACTTCACCGGCAGGTGCTCCCTTGGCATCTATCGATGGGTGCCGCGCGCTATTGCAAACTCGCGGATCAGAGTTAATTTCTGCCCTAGTGGAAAACGTTGCAAACTTTAAAAGTAAAGTTCAATCCAATTTTGATGTACCAATTTTTCTTAATCCAAGCGATTTCGCCGAAGGTCGTTTTGATCCAGCCAAAATAGTCTTACGCGTCAACCAGTTAGGTGCATCAGGAGTCGATATTGAAAAAGCTTTGCAGAGTTCAATGATTCGGGTTGAGATGGCCGACCAAGACACCGTTGTTTTTCTTGCCACATTGGCCGATTCAATCGAAGAGTTTGATCATGTGGCAGACGTGCTTATTCCAATTTTAAGAAATGCTCAAAAACCTGCCAGACCTACGGCAACTTCGCTCAGTTGGTCTGTTGTACCTACTGTTGGTATCTCTATGCGCGATGCATATTTTGCACAAACCGAAATGGTCAGCGCTAATGACGCAGTTGGAAGAATCTCTGCCGACTTAATCGCTCCGTATCCTCCAGGAGTTGCTGTCGTTGCTCCAGGTGAGGTTTTGACTAAACAGATTCTGGAAGGTCTAGCCACCACAAAGGGGGCTGGCGTGCGCATCGCCTATGCCACAGATTCCACTCTTACTACCTACCGCGTCGTTAAAAATTAACCTTCTGTTGCACTTGGTGCCCACAAAGGACTTGTGAATTTTGGACGCCATGCCTATAACATCTGCACTATGTCTAACACTATAAATTGGCAACAACGCGCACTTGATTTAAAGCCTGCATCCCAATTGTTTATCGATGGTGAATATGTCGATGCTGCTACTGGAAAAACTTTTGAGAATTTTTCACCAAGTGATGGGCATTTAATTTCTAATGTGGCATCAGGTGATGCTGAAGATATTAATCGCGCAGTTGCTTCAGCTAAAAAAGCATTTGACTCTGGAGTGTGGAGTGATATGAATCCGCGCGATAAGAAAGCGATCATGTTGCGATGGGCTGCATTGTTAGGTGAACACCGCGAAGAGTTAGCTCTGCTTGAAGCCATAGACACTGGTAGACCAATTGGTGATGCCTTAAGCGTTGATGCGCCAAATTCAGCCAGGGTAATTCAGTGGTACGCCGAAACTATAGATAAGAATTATGACGAAATTGCACCAGCGCCACGAAATGCATTGGCCATGATTACTCGCGAACCACTTGGTGTTGTTGGCGCAGTTGTTCCATGGAATTACCCAATGATGATTACAAGTTGGAAATTAGGTCCTGCCCTTGCAATGGGTAATAGCATCGTGGTGAAACCTGCTGAAAATTCATCGTCAAGTGCATTAAAGATGGCGGAGTTAGCAGTTGCTGCAGGTCTTCCTAAAGGCGTATTTAACGTTGTTCCAGGCTTAGGCGCAGAAGCGGGTCAAGCCCTTGCTAGACATATGGATGTTGCAAAGATTGCATTTACTGGAAGCGGGCCAACTGGTCGCAAAATGATGCAGTATGCCGCTGAATCAAATATGAAACAGGTGTCACTCGAACTTGGTGGCAAGAGTCCACAAGTAGTTCTTAATGATTGTGTTGACCTTGAAGCTGCGGCTTCGGCAATTGGCTGGGCAATTTATTACAACGCTGGACAAACTTGTAATGCAGGATCACGAATTATTGTTGAAAAGGGCGTAAAGGAAGAGTTATTTGCGCATTTGCACAAATTCCTCGAAAGCTTTGTCGTTGGTAATCAATTTGATCCAGCAACTCAAATGGCAGGTTTGGTTTCACAGATACAACGTGATCGTGTGAACTCCTACCTTGACTTAATTGGGCAAGATGGCGAGAAAGTTATTTTCGGTGGTCAAAAAACTTCTGGAAGTGATTTATTAATCAAGCCAACGCTCATTGATAACGTTAAGCCTGGTTCACGACTTGCTCAAGAAGAAATCTTCGGGCCAGTTCTAGTTGCTATCGATGCAAAAGATGAAGAAGAAGCGTTACGTCTTGCCAATGGCACCGAGTATGGATTAGCCGCATCAGTATGGACCAACAACATTGCGCGTGCACACAAGTTTGCCCGAAAACTTCGGGCCGGTACGGTGTGGATTAATACTTTTGACATGCTCGATGTGATTACTCCATTTGGAGGTTTTGGTGCTTCCGGTAGCGGTCGAGACAAATCTCTTCACGCAATTGATGCCTACAGCGCACTGAAAACAACATGGGTAGATCTTAATTAATGTCTGTCATAACAATCACGGGTAATCAAGTTGCAAGATCAGAAGAGATTCTCACACCTAGAGCGCTTGAACTTATTGAACTATTGCACCATCAGTTAAATCCCCGTCGACTCGAACTTCTTGCTGCGCGCACACTCCGAATGGCGCAGATTGAAGCAGGTGATGATTTTGATTTTCTTACTTCTACGCAATCAATTCGCGAGGAAAAAAGCTGGAAAGTTGCACCAGCTGGCCCCGGATTAAACGATCGTCGGGTTGAAATAACTGGACCAACTGAGCGGAAAATGACTATTAATGCCTTGAACTCAGGGGCAAAAGTTTGGCTGGCAGATTTAGAAGATTCAAATACTCCCATGTGGGAAAACGTAATAAATGGCCAAATCAACTTACTTGATGCGATTAATCGAACCATTGATTTTACAAATGAATCTGGTAAGAAATACGAACTACGCCCAGATAATGAGCTGGCAACAATTGTTGTACGTCCCCGAGGGTTCCACTTGCCGGAAAAACACATTTTAGTTGACGGCGAAACTGCCTCTGGTTCATTTGTGGATTTTGCGCTCTACATGGTCAATTGTGCAAAGTTGCAAATTAAACGTGGGCTTGGTCCATACTTTTATCTTGCCAAATTGGAATCACACCTAGAAGCGCGACTATGGAACGACGCTTTTAATCTAGCTCAGGATTTTCTAGAAATTCCAAGAGGCACCGTTCGTGCGACGATTTTGATCGAGACTTTTCCAGCAGCTTTTGAAATGGAAGAAATGCTCTTTGAGCTCAAAGAGCACGCAGCAGGTTTAAACGCTGGACGTTGGGACTATCTTTTTAGTGTAATTAAGAACTATAAAATGCGCGGTGCTGATTTTGTATTACCTGATAGAAATAACGTTGCAATGACTGCGCCCTTTATGCGCGCCTACACTGAGCTTCTAGTCAAGACATGCCATTCACGTGGTGCACATGCAATCGGAGGTATGGCCGCGTTTATCCCAAGTGCTGATCCTGCTATTAATGCCACAGCGTTTGAAAAAGTTGCTGCAGATAAAACACGTGAAGCAACCGATGGTTTTGATGGTTCATGGGTTGCTCACCCTGGAATGGTTGAACTTTGCCGTGAACAATTCACAAAAGTTTTGGGTGATCGCCCACATCAAAAAGAGGTAACAAAATCTCAGATAACTATAAAAGCCGAAGACTTACTCAACATTAAAGCCACACCAGGTTCTGTAACTGAAGCTGGCCTTCGAAATAACATAAGTGTTGCCATCCAATATCTAGAACGTTGGCTTGCCGGAAGCGGCGCAGTGGCAATTTTTAACTTAATGGAAGATGCGGCCACTGCGGAGATTTCACGCTCACAAATATGGCAATGGATTCACAACGGAATCCAACTAGATAATGGCAAAACGGTAAG
>CAINSH010000144.1 GCA_903852955.1 uncultured Actinomycetes bacterium
AAGAAGGCTGCTAAGAAGGCTCCTGCAAAGAAGGCTCCTGCAAAGAAGGCTAAGCCAGCTGCGAAGAAGAAGGTTGCAGCAAAGAAGGCTAAGCCAGCTGCGAAGAAGAAGGTAGCTAAGAAAGCTAAGAAGAAGTAATTCACTTCGCTTTTTAAGTAACGGGGTCGGCTCACGCCTGCCCCGTTTTCTTATCTCTTTCGTTACTATTGAGCACATGGCGGATTACAAGGTTTCGTATGCACCGCCGACTGGCAAGCCACTTGGAACTAATCTCACTTTTAAAATATGCACAAAGATCGTAATTCCCATACTTAATCTGGTTGGCAAGAAGCAATGGCGTGGTGCAGAAAATATCCCGCAAACTGGACGTGTAATAGTTGCAAGCAACCACGTCTCCTATTTGGATGTTTTGTTCTTTACCCACTTTATTTTCCGAAGTGGCCGGGCGCCTCGCTATATAGGCAAAGAAGGCGTCTTTAAAGTTCCAGTAATTGGAAAAATTCTTTTAGCAGCAGGTCAAGTTCCCGTTGCGCGTGAAGGCAAAGATGCCGCCAAAGCGCTAGAGCATGCGCTTAAACTTCTTGAAGTTGGCCACTGCCTGGGTGTTTATCCCGAAGGAACGCTTACGCGAGACCCTAACGGTTGGCCTATGGTTGCAAAAACGGGCCTAGCTCGACTAGCCATTATGACCAAGTCACCGGTAATTCCAATTGCACAGTGGGGTTCGCAAATTGTGATGCCAACGTATGAAAAGAAAATAAAATTCTTCCCACGTACACCAATCAAGATTTTGGCGGGCAAGGCCTTAGATCTCTCACCTTGGTATGGCAAAGAAAACGATCCGGCAGCTTTAGTTGAAGCTACGGCTTTTGTAATGCGGGCAATTACCGACCTACTTGAACAGTTGCGCGGTGAAAAACGCCCAGTTGAAATCTTCGATCCACATAACTCTGATTTACCTCGGACCGGAAACTTTAAAAAGAAGCGATGAGCAAAGTTACGGTTCTGGGCACCGGTGCTTGGGGATGCACAATGGCTCAGGTTTTATCTGATGCTGGAAATCATGTGCTCATGTGGGGTCGCACACGAGAAATCGTTGATGAAATCAATAGCCTTCACACCAATCGCAAATATCTCGATGAAAATATCCTCCCACAAGGTATTCAAGCGACAACAGATTTAGGACAAGCTTTTAACTACTCACATATTTATGTGCTGGCAATACCTGCCCAAACTTTGCGTGAAAACCTACGGAGCTGGAAATCACTTATTCCTGTAGATGCCATCTTTGTCAGCACGCTCAAGGGAATTGAAATCAGCACGCTCTCAAGAATGACTGAGATAGTTCAAGATGAGATCGCAACGTCCAATGTTGCAATAATTACCGGACCAAATCTTGCTAATGAGCTAATTCTGCGCCAGCCAGCAGGAGCGGTGGCAGCAGCACCCACAATGCTTCTTGCCGATAAGGTTCAAAAGCTTTTTGCAACGCCTTATTACCGCGTCTATACATCTACTGATGTATTAGGTTGTGAGTTAGCAGGTGCAATCAAATCTGTAATTGCTCTAGCCGTAGGAATCTCCATTGGTATGGGTTTTGGGGAAAATACTCAAGCAATGTTAATTACCAGAGGTCTTAATGAAGTTGCGCGATTATGTGCAGCACACGGCGCCGATCCTTTAAGCGCCGCGGGCCTAGCCGGTATGGGGGATTTGGTTGCAAGTTGTGGATCCGCCCTTTCTAGAAATCGTACCTTTGGCGAAGTTCTAGGCCGCACAGGATCTATGCAAACTGCGCGTGAAAATGTAGCAAAGACCGTGGAGGGCGTAGCCTCATCCAGTGCCGTTCTTGAGATTGCACACAGAGTGGGGGTTGAAGTGCCTGTGATTGAAGCTGTTGCTGATGTTGTTGCCGGCACAATTTCACCTTCTGACGCACTAGATCGACTTATGGAAATCACAACACGAGCAGAAAATTTCATTCGATGAGCAAACTCAATATCGCAATTATTTGCGGCGGGTTAAGTAGCGAACATGAAATTTCATGTATATCTGCCGGGGGAGTCCTTAAGGGATTAGATACAAGTAAATACCAAGGGGTCCTAATTGGCATAACAAAAGCTGGCAACTGGGTTTTATTGCCAAATGACTACCCACTAGAGATTGTTGAAGGCAAACTGCCAGTTGTTGATGAAAACGCTCCTGCAGTAGTTGCTGATGTCCATGGATTTTCAGTGGGTGGCAAGAAGCTTGCAATTGACTGCGTTTTTCCAGTTCTACATGGGCCTTATGGCGAAGATGGCACAATTCAAGGGATGCTTGAAATTGCCAATCTGCCTTATGTTGGAAGCGGTGTTTTAGCTTCAGCAGTTGCGATGGACAAGTCTTTTGCTAAGCCAATTTTTGCCGCTGCTGGTATCGATGTTGCTGATGGAATTGTCATGACTAGAACAGCTAGATCGCTACACATTGATGATCTGGCATATCCGCTCTTTGTTAAACCAGCTCGCGGCGGCTCAAGTCGCGGCACGCATAAAGTTAAATCCGTTGAGGATTTGAATGCAGCGCTCAATGATGCATTTTTATTTGATCACAAGGTAATGATTGAGCAAGCTGTAATCGGGCGTGAAATCGAGTGCGCAGTTCTTGAATCTGATGGAGTTGTTAAAGCTTCGGTAGTGGGCGAAATAGTTATTGATGACAAATTCGAATTTTATGATTTTGAAGCTAAGTATCTAGATGGTGCGACCACTGTCAGAATCCCTGCAGATATTCCTGAAGCTGCAGCCGAACAGATTCGAGAAAAAGCCATTCAAGCTTTCAAAGCTTTGGGGTGCAGCGGCTTAGCGCGTTGTGACTTCTTTTACACTGAAAAAGGCGAAATTATTATTAATGAAATCAACACCATGCCCGGCTTTACTGGAACTTCTGTATATCCCAAGCTCTGGGCGGCAAGCGGGGTTGATTACACATTGTTGATTACTGCCTTGATCCAAACCGCTCTGAAACGCACAAACGGTGTACTAGGTAATTAATTTTCGCGCGCTACGCCCACCCAGCGGTAATACTCACGCGAGAGTAAAACACGGGCGTTGTGGTTGGGGTTTGATGTAATTGAAAGGGCTTGCAAAATGCGTGTAATCGTGTGTTCTACGGCTTTTTCGGTCACCATTCGCTTGCGTGCGATATCTGAGTTACTGCTTCCCATTGCCACTAGACGAAGCGTTTGAATCTGAACCTCAGTAAGGGTTTGCAAGACTGAAGTAAAAGCTTCAGATTGAGTAAATGTAGAGCCATTAACCCAGCGAACTTTTGCTCGAATTTTTAGATCTTCAATGGAGCGGTGAACGGCATCAGATAAAACATGCAGTTTTGTGACTGAACTTTTAAGCACAACCTGAACACCGGAAGGGAGTTCTTTTTCTGAGAGTCCAATTAAACGCAAATCGGGAGTATGTGTGAGAAAAACTAAGCCAAGTTCTGGGTTTTTTTCACGGGCTTTATCGGCAGAAATAATTGAGTGAACCGCGTCAGCATCCATAGAGATAATCAGAACTTCAGGTTGAGCTTTTTGGACCGCAGCTTGGGTATCTGAATAATTGTTTACTACATCAGTAACTTCAAAACCGAGATCAATCAATGCGCATTTTGTGAGCAAGGATTCGTACTTGTTTTCATCTACGAGCAATATACGAATAGGCACAGGCCAATGTAACCCAGATAAGTGAATTAGGATATTTGAAATCAACCTAAAAAATGAATGGGGGGCTACCCCTTTTTTGATTTTAATACTCTGGTAAAAGTTAGGGAAATCCCTAGTGGATAGTTATGCTCTAAGCGTTAGGAGTTTTTCTTAATGATCTTCATTC
>CAINSH010000145.1 GCA_903852955.1 uncultured Actinomycetes bacterium
TAGTGGAGTTACAAATGAACCTACTGTTCTCAATGATGCAGCACATTTGGTTGCGCAGGTGCGAATCCCACCTCTTGCAACTATTTGGTTTAAACGCTCCTAAGTGTTTTTGCAAAGAACGGGACAGTTAGCAAAAGAATTCCCGGAATCAACAAGCCAATAGTCAGTGATGTGGCTTGAGCCGTCCAGGCTACGGCCCATCTTAAGATAAAGGCCAAAATAATATTGGCTACACCAATATGACCAATTACTACGCTGGAAGGATGCTGTGATCGAGAATTAGCTGCAGCCATGAAGGAGGGTCCAAGAAATGAACTACCGAGACCACCAAGAGTGCATCCGATGCAGATAACAAGAAAAGCCATGGCTTGATGAGTAGCAAAAACTGTTCTTGCAAGAAACACACTAGCCAAAAATGAAGTGCCAGCTAGCAGAGAGGCATAGACGGCCAAGCGCTCCAATGTAAAGCGTGGGAGTAAATTATGAACGGTAAATCTTCCAAGAATCATTGTGAGCGTAAAGAGAATGAAGGGCAGCGTATGTATTCCGCTTCGGATTCCAATTTCTTCTTTGGTATATATAGTTGCCCAGTCACTTAAGGCGAATTCCAGAAAAATTGCACAAATTAAGCCAAAAGAAATCATCCGATCAAATGAAAAACCTGCAAATAGCTCTTTGAAGTTATATTCGATATCAATATCTTGATTGGCTTTTAGCAATTGAGAAGAGAGGGAATTGAACAAGAAGGTCTGAATGATGAAGATAAGTGCAACTAAAACTGCTATATGAACTTGTAATGAAACTCTGTCAACCAGAAACCCAGATATAAAGGCAGTAGATAAAGCACCAGCACTCCATAGGCCACTGAGCTGTGTAATTACGAATTTTCCTGTGCGATCTTGATAGTTGAAACCCTGAGCATTAATCGAAATATGAAAAGCTGATATCGAAGCACCAAATACGATATTTGTGAAGAAAAATATAAGAGATGAGTGAGTGCTAGATAGAATAATCAAAGTCACCATGAGAAAAAATGAGGCGACATGCAGTACTTTTTTCACACCAATTCTGTGCACAATATGGCCCACAGTAAGCAGTGAAATGACTGAACCTAAAGAACCAGTACTAATGAGTGAGCCAAAACCACCATTGGTCAGGTGAAGTGCGGCCTTAACTTCTGGAAACCGTGGAACCCAAGACATGATTCCTAGACCAAAGGAAAAGAAGAGAATTCTTAAGTAAATTAGCTCTTTTTTAGCTTTCAGGGGGCTCATATTAAAATAGAGCATTCGCTAAAGCACTACGTGCTGCAGTCAGACGAGGATCAGCTGGATCAACAAGGGTAAAGAGTGCAAGTAAATGATCTTTGGCCTTATTTCGATCTTCACCCACGGTGTCTCTCACAAGCTGTAATAAGCGTGAAAATGCTGCTTCTACCCCACCATTTACGATCTCCATGTCAGCGGCTTTAAGCTGTAGTGATAAGTCTGAAGGATTATCAGTTGCCTGTTTAATTACTGAATCTAGGACAAGACCGTCTGTGCGAATAAGCAACTGTGTTTGTGCTAGACCCAACTTTGCAAAGGGATTAGCTGGCTTCCTTGCTAGAAGTTTTTTATAGGCCGTTTCTGCAGTAGCAAAATCACCAGCCTCAAGAGCAGCTACGGCTTCTTCCTCTTCAGGTTCAATAACTTCTACTGGAGCTCCCCCAACACCTTGTTCGGCAGCTAGAGTCAAAACTTTATCTAAAACTAAACGGATCTGTGCTTCTGGATATGCCTGCTCAAATAAAGGAACTATTTGTTCATTAATCAAAGCAACTGCGTAAGGAATTTTTTGGGTTTGTAGGGCTTGAGCAACTTGTGGCTGTGCTTCTATGTCAACATGTCCCAAGCTCCAAGCACCTTTGTAGCTAGCTTCTAATGTCCCCATAATTGCTAACATCTCAACGGATTCTGCACTACGCGCAGACCAGCAAAACAAAATTATTGGACGGGTTTTAGAAAGCGGTAAAAACTCCGCAGTTAAGTTTGTTGAAGTAACTGCAACACCTGGGGTGGGTCCTGCTGCAACGGGCTTTGGCTTGCCCAGTGAACTCAGATCAACGGCTTGTGCAAAATTAGGCGGGTTGCTCACGTTGTTATCCTACTGCGATACGAGGTCAACGCCAGAATCTCGTCTATAGGGCAAAATCTCTTGAATGTAATTATCAGCTGCAAACTCCAAGCCCACATCAGTGCCTTTTTGTTCACTCAAATACCAGCGATTTTCAAGGATTTCATGGAACATCTGGGCCCGCTCCACTCGACCCCGCATCTGTTCAGGAACTCGGTTAATAGTTGGTTCAAATACTTCTACAAACCAAGTTTTAGCCATTTCAGTTAATGACATAGAAGACTTTTCATGACGGGCTCTATAGCGATCAAAGGATGCTAACAGCCGCTTGGCCTGTAGCTCTTCGGTTTCAATTCCCATTAATTCACGCAAACGTTGTGTGTGATATCCAGCTGCTACTAAGCGTGGTTGGAAAGATAATAGCTGTGTGTCCCCATCAATAGTTATTGATACCTCTTCAACTGCAAAACCTAAATCATGTAGCTGGCGCATAGCGCGCTCAACTGCATGTCGATCTTTAGGATCAAGAA